>JAYVIK010000098.1:0-43590 GCA_043770265.1 Flavobacterium sp.
CTAATTTCTATTAAATTTAAAATTGAATTGCACTAATTTTATTTCTTTCTAAGAATTCGTGTAATTAAAAACATTTCTAATTCGTGTTTATTAGTGTAAATCGTGGCGGAAATTTTTAAAAGCGAATGCCCTGTCAAAATTCCGCAATCTCTAATAATTTCGTAAATTTGCACTTCAATAAAAAATAATAAAAAATGCAAAGTTTTGGACCAAGCAAAGAATTTTTAATAGACAGTGATGCAGATTGGGAAGTTGTTGGCGAAGGCATCAAACGCAAAATTATGGGCTATGATGACAAAATTATGATGGTGAACGTTCTTTTTGAGAAAGGAGCTGTTGGAACGCTACACCAACATTATCATTCACAAGTTACCAATGTTTCCAAAGGTGCATTCGAAGTAACCATTAACGGGCTAACAAAAGTAATGAAGCAAGGCGATTGCTTTTATATTCCGCCGCATATCGTTCACGGCGTGGTTTGTTTGGAAGACGGTTTGCTGATAGATGTTTTCAGTCCAATTCGGGAAGATTTTATGCAGAAAATGACGTATTAATAATTGAAGTACCAAGTTTTAAAAACCTGTTAGGTCTGTATCGAAAAACTAATATTTTTCGTAAATTTGCACCTCAATAAAAAACAATAAAAAATGGAAAACGGAATATACGCTAAATTCAACACTGCCAAAGGGTCGATTTTAGTAAAACTAACACACGATTTAACACCTGGAACTGTTGGTAACTTTGTAGCACTTGCCGAAGGAAATATGGAAAATAAAATTAAACCTCAAGGACAAAAGTTCTATGACGGTTTGAATTTTCATAGAGTGATTCCTAATTTTATGATTCAAGGCGGTTGTCCTCTTGGAACAGGAACTGGCGATCCAGGATACAAATTCGATGATGAATTTCACCAAGATTTGCGTCACGATACACCGGGTGTTTTGTCTATGGCGAATTCAGGTCCAGGAAGCAATGGTTCTCAGTTTTTTATCACACACGTGGCAACGCCTTGGTTAGATGATAAACACACCGTTTTCGGAAATGTAATCGAAGGTCAAGATGTAGTAGATGCAATTGCACAAGGAGACAAATTAGAAACACTTGAGATCATTAGAGTAGGAGAGGAAGCTAAAAACTGGAATGCAATCGAAGCTTATGTGGGTTTGAAAGGTGCTCGTTTGAAAAAACTAGAAGCTTTGAAAGCAGAATCTGAAGCCAAAATGGAAAAACTAGCTGCTGGTTTCGAAAAAACAGAAAGCGGTTTGCGTTACCAATTTATTCAAAAAGGTGACGGGAAACAAGCCGAAGCTGGAAAAACAGTTTCAGTTCATTACGAAGGTTCATTAGAAAATGGAAAAGTATTTGATTCTTCTTATCCAAGAAAAAAACCAATCGAATTCAAATTAGGAATTGGTCAAGTGATCGAAGGTTGGGACGAAGGAATTGCTTTATTGAAAGTGGGTGACAAAGCCCGTTTTGTAATTCCATCGGACTTAGGATATGGACCAAGTGGAGCAGGAGGGGTGATTCCGCCAAACGCTACTTTGATTTTTGATGTTGAATTGATGGACGTAAAATAGTATTCAGTGATCAGTTTTTTAGTGGTCAGTGATTAGTTTTATAAATAGAAATCCCGAAGCGAGAGTTTTGGGATTTTTTGTTGCTATAAAAGTTTAAATCACTTCTGTAAAGGACTGCGAATTGTATAGTAATTTATTTAACTATATTTGCTACCAATGCAGTATTCCTAGCTGGATCACATGATTATTTTCTAAAAAACATTAAATAAAATTTTTATGAAAAAAACGTTACTTTCATTAGTTTTAATTTGCTTTATGAGCGTAGTGTCTTCTGCTCAACTACCAAAACAGGAATTAGATTCTTCAAAAAAGCCAGTCGTTAAAGAAGATAATTCGGCAGCTAATATCCCTTTCAATCCAGATTCGAATGTGATTTCACAACATAGTACAACTATAAAAGGGCAACGTGTTCCTTTTCAAGCAACCGCTGGAACTATGCCAGTTTGGGATGAGGATGGAAAAGTCATGGCAGGTTTGTTTTATACGTATTACGAACGTTCAGATGTGAAAGATCATGCTAGTCGTCCCTTGGTTATTTCATTTAATGGCGGTCCAGGTTCAGCTTCGGTTTGGATGCAAATTGCTTATACCGGCCCCAAATTATTGAACGTTGATGACGAAGGTTATCCTATTCAACCTTATGGAATTAAGGAAAATCCCTATTCGATTTTGGACATTGCGGATATTGTCTTTGTAAATCCAGTGAATACAGCGTATTCCAGAGCAATAAATAAAGATATTCCAAAAGAGAAATTTTTTGGAGTAAATGCTGATATTAAGTATTTGGCGACTTGGATCAATACATTTGTAACTCGCAACAATCGTTGGGCTTCACCAAAATACCTCATTGGAGAAAGTTACGGAACAACAAGGGTTTCCGGACTTGCACTAGAATTACAAAACAAACAGTGGATGTATCTGAATGGAGTTGTTTTAGTTTCACCAACAACATTGGGAATTGAAAGAGGTGTCGCATCAGAAGCGGCTCTTAAATTGCCCTATTTTGCCGCAACAGCTTGGTATCATAAAATGTTAGCTGCTGATTTGCAGAAAAAAGACTTGACCGAAATGTTACCTGAAGTAGAAGATTTCACCATCAACGAATTAATTCCTGCTTTGAGTAAAGGAAGTTTTTTGGATGAAAATAAACGGAAAGAAATTGCAGTTAAGATGTCACGATATTCTGGTTTATCTGAAAAAGTGATTTTGCAAAACAATTTAGATGTGCCTTTAAATTATTTTTGGAAGGAGTTATTGCGCGATAAAGGCTATACTGTGGGACGATTGGATTCTCGTTACAAAGGTATTGACCGCAAAGATGCTGGTGATAGTCCTGATTTTAATTCGGAACTTACTTCGTGGTTGCACTCTTTTACTCCTGCAATCAATATTTATCTTCGCAACAGTCTTAATTACAAAACAGATTTGACTTATAATATGTTTGGTTCAGTTAGACCGTGGGATAATACAGGAGACCAAACGGGTGAAAATCTTAGACAAGCAATGGCTCAAAACCCATACTTAAACGTAATGGTGCAATCGGGATATTATGATGGAGCCTGTGATTATTTTAATTCTAAGTATAATCTTTGGCAAATGGATCCGAGCGGAAAATTAAAAGAAAGAATGTCTTGGAAAGGGTATCGTAGCGGACACATGATGTATCTTCGCAAGGCAGATTTAGAGACTGCAAATGAAGATATAAGACAGTTTATAAAAAATTCTACGCCAAAAACAGGTCAAGCCGCCAAATATTAAAAACTATAAAATTAAAAAAAAAGCCCGAAAATCGTATGACTTTCAGGCTTTTTTAGGATTGGTTAGTTATTTTTGGTAGTTGTAAAAAGTTTAAATATCGTCAAATTCGATATTGGTAAAACTTGAAGTTGAAGGAATAACATCTTCTTCTAACTTATCAAAATCGTATTCCTTTTTGAAATCTTTTTGGTGTCTTTCAGAGATAACTTCTTCGCCTTTATTGTTCAAAACATAAGAAGTCATTTCTTCTAAAATTTCTGCGAAAGCGGTAAAATCTTCTTTGTATAAATATATTTTGTGTTTTTTGAAATGAAACGAACCATCTGCTTCGGTAAATTTCTTGCTTTCGGTAATGGTAATATAATAATCTTCCGCTTTTGTTGCTCTCACATCAAAGAAATAAGTTCTTCTTCCAGCTCTTAAAACTTTAGAAAATATCTCTTCCTTTTCTAACATATCATTTTCTCTCATAATCATTCTGTCAAATTTGTGTATTCAAAAATCGAAAAAATTTATGTATTACACAACAATTATTGTAATTCTTTTTCAGAAAGTTGTTTTAAATACAAGGCGGCATAATAACCATCTTGATTTATTAATTGATTATGAGAACCTTGCTCAATGATGCGTCCTTCGTCGAGAATGATTATTTTGTCGGCATTTTTTGCCGAGGAAACCCTATGACTTACAATAATTGTGGTTTTGTTCTTGCAAATTTCCTGAAGATTATTCAAAATGGTTTCTTCGGTTTCAGTATCAACAGCTGACAAACAATCGTCAAACAATAAAATTTTTGGGTTTTTGATGATGGCTCTAGCAATAGAAACCCTTTGTTTTTGTCCACCGGAAAGCGTGATGCCTCTTTCACCAAGAATGGTTTCGTATTGTTTGTTGAAACCAATAATATTGTCGTGTACAGCCGCACTTTTTGCAGCCGCTTCAACTTCGTCATCGGTAGCGTTTTCTTTACCAAATTTGATGTTATTTTTAATCGTATCTGAAAATAAAAAAGCATCTTGTGGCACAATTCCGATGTTGTTTCTCAAATCGTACAAGTTTACTTTGCTAATTTCTTTTTCGTCTATCGTAATTTGACCTTCGGTAACATCATACAATCTAGAAATCAGGGAAATAATAGTCGATTTACCAGAACCTGTTTTGCCTAAAATAGCCAAGGTTTCGCCTTCGTGAACCGTAAAAGACACATCTTGCAAAGCCGTAATATTGGTATCTTCATAAGTATAGCTGACATTTTCGAAAGAAATTGCACCTTCAATAATTGATTTTTCTGGATTTTTGTTTTGAATTTCGGGTACAATTTTCAGAAATTCGTTAATGCGTTTTTGAGAAGCTTCGGCTTCCTGAACCATAGAGGAAACCCAACCCAAAGATGCTACAGGCCAAGTTAGCATATTGACATACAGGATAAATTCGGCAATGGTTCCAATGCTTTTGATGGTTCCGTTGATGTACATTAAACCTCCAAAATAAATGACAACCAAGTTGCTTATTCCGATGAGAGCCAACATTAATGGACCAAATAAGGCTTGAATTTTAGCCAAGCTCAAGCTTTTGCTTTTACTTTCATTGGACAATTCTATCATATTATTTTGATGCTGTTCTTCTAATGAATAGGCTTTTATCACTCGGATTCCAGAGAATATTTCTTGACTAAAACTCGAAACTTTGGATAAATATTGTTGGAAAATAGTACTTCTTTTATTGATTTCAGAACTTATTTTGAAAATTGCATAAGACAAAAGAGGCAATGGCAGCAGAGTGTACAAAGTAAGTCGTGGCGAGACTGCAAACATATAAGCAATAACAATAGCAAACCGAATAAGGGTGTTTATGGTGTACATTACGGCTGGGCCAACATACATTCGCACTTTCGAAACATCTTCGCTGATGCGGCTCATCAAATCGCCAGTGCGGTTTTGTTTGTAAAAATTCTGCGAAAGATTTTCGTATTGCTGGAACACTTCGTTTTTCAAATCAAATTCGATGTGACGAGACATCACGATCAGGGTTTGGCGCATCAAAAAAGTAAGGAAACCAGCGATTATGGTCGTGGCAATAATTAGTACAATATTAGAAATCAGTTCTTGCTGAATAATGGCTGCAGATACCGATTTGTCTTTTGAAAACCCTTCGATTATGGTGAAAGATTTGCTTATTAATTTGGGTGTAAACAACGAAAATATTTGTGCAACAATAGTGATAACAATGCCTATTAAAAAGCTGTATTTGTATTTGACAAAATATTTATTTAAATATTGTAATTCTTTCATTTGGATTTTTATTCTTAGGAATTCCAAAGGTAATAGGAAAATTAGATATTTTTCAGGTTTAATCCTGTTTTAAAAAATGAAATTCTTATTTTTGCAAACTAATTTAAAAAAGTTCTTACAAGGTGGTAAACAGAAGACATATTCGTATTAAGGTAATGCAAACCATTTATGCGATGCATCAAAATGGGTCAGATAATCTCGAAAAAGAAGAAAAATTCCTTTTTTATAGTATTGATGCCATTCAGGATTTATACCTTATAATGCTTTCCTCATTGATTGAAATTTGTAAAAAAGAAACCATCTTTTTGCACAAATCCAGCCAAAAACATCTCGCCACTTCGCAGGAACGCAAGCCCAACGAAAAGTTTATTAAAAACGCTATTTTTCAAATACTTGCCGAAAACAATTCGTTGAATATTGCTCTTGAGACTCGTAAAATCGACAACTGGACGTTGAATGATGATTATATTTTAATCCTTCTGAACGACATCAAGCAAAGCAAATTGTATGCAAAATATATGAGCAATACAGTCAATACTTTCGAAGAAGACAAAGAATTTATTGTCAATTTGTTTGAGGAAGTCATTGTTCCAAACGAAAAATTATACGACTATCTCGAAGACCATAAATTGACTTGGATTGATGATATTCCAGTGGTAAATACAGAAATCATCAAACAGTTGAAAGCTATAAAACCAGTTGAAGACGGAAATTTAAGGGTGCCAAAATTATTCAAAGATAACGAAGATCGTGATTTTGTTAAAGATTTATTTCGAAAAACAGTCTTGAACGAATCGGTTTTGGCAAAAGAATTTGAAGATAAAACACCCAATTGGGATATCGAAAGAATAGCCGAAATTGACACTATTATTTTGAAAATGGCGATTTGTGAATTCTTGAAATTCCCATCAATTCCTGTAAAAGTAACGCTGAACGAATATTTGGAATTGGCAAAGGAATATTCTACGCCAAAAAGTAGTATTTTTATCAACGGAATTTTAGACAACTTGGTCAAAGAACTCCAAACCGACAACAGAATTCAAAAAGTAGGTCGTGGATTAATGTAAACTTGAAAAACAACAAATTACAAAAGACAAATAACAATAATTAAACAACAAAAACGAATTCAAAATTATGGAACAATTAACTCAATTTGCACCTTTTTTATTAATGTTTGTGGTAATCTATTTCTTTATGATTAGACCGCAACAAAAAAGAGCTAAAAGCGAAAAAGAATTTGAATCTGCCTTAAAAGTAGGTGATAAAATCATTACTAAAAGCGGACTTCACGGTAAAATTGCTGAGGTTGCAGAAACTACTGTAGTTATTGAAACTATGGCTGGAAAATTGAAAATGGAACGTTCTGCTATTTCAATGGAAATGAGTGCAGCTTTGGCTAAAAAATAGTTAAAGCACTTAAATTAAAAATCCCAAATTTCAATTTTATAATTGGAATTTGGGATTTTTTTTTAAAACTATTTTTTCTTGCTTTTGTTTTTCTTGTTTTTCTTTGCTTTAATAGCTTTTGCTTTAGCTTTTTTCTCTTTTGCTTTAGCTTTTAGTTTTGCTTTTTTCGCTTTGTCTTTTTTCGCTTTTTTTACCTTTTTTGCTTTTGCTTTCGCTTTTTCTTTCGCTTTTTCTTTAGCCTTTGCTTTTTTATCTTTCCCCTTTTCTTTACTAATTTTGCTGTTCTTTTCCTTTTTTGTACCACTATCTTGTATAACTATAGTTTCTTCAGTTATTATTTCTTGTGGGGTCTCCGCTACAACAGGAATCTCAACAGACGGTTTCGCGACAGCTCTCGATGGTCGAGGTGCTCTAGTTGTTTTAGGTGCAACAACTGTTTGATTTGCTACCGTTTTTCTCGGAGCTCTAGTTCTGGGTGCTATTATTTTTTTTTCTGGTTGTGGTGTAATTTCATTTGAAACTGATTCAACAGTTTCTGGTGTAATTTCATTTGTGATTTCTTCAATGTTGTCTTCCATGATGCTTGATTTTTAATGTTAAGTTATTGTAAATTATTTGTAAACAAATGTAATCATTAAAACAATTCGCCAATGTTAAGTTTTTCCTCCTTTGATTATATAAAAAAACCATCAAAACGATGGCTTTTTAATAAATAGGTTGGGTTTTTAGTGCTTTATTGAGTGATAGGTTTTGCGCTTAATTCTGCAATTCTCACAATTACATCCACTGCCTTTTGCATACTTTCGACAGGAACATATTCGTATTTTCCGTGAAAGTTATGGCCGCCAGCAAAAATATTTGGACAAGGCAAGCCTTTGTACGACAATTGGCAGCCGTCAGTGCCACCGCGAATAGGTTTGATAAGAGGTTTTATATCCAATTCTTTCATAGCTTTTTCAGCGATATCGACTATATATTTTACAGGCAAAACCTTTTCTTTCATATTGTAGTATTGGTCTTTTACTTCTGCGATTACTATGTCTTCGCCAAATTGTTTGGCAAATTTCTTATTGAATTTCTTGGTTATTTTTTCAATTAATTCTTTGCGTTTTTCGAATTTTTTCTTGTTGTGGTCTCTGATGATAAGTTCCAAAACTGTTTCTTCGATACTTCCAGTTAAATGATGAACGTGAAAAAATCCTTCGTAGCCTCTAGTTTCTTGTGGCGTTTGGCCTTTTGGTAACTCGTTGATGAAGTCGTTGGCAATTAGCATTGAATTGATCATTTTGCCTTTGGCATAACCAGGATGAACACTTTTGCCTTTGAAAGTAATTTTGGCTCCAGCCGCATTAAAATTTTCATATTCTAGTTCGCCCACTTGGCTTCCGTCCATGGTGTAGGCCCAATCGCATCCAAATTTTTCTACATCAAAATGATGAGCACCACGACCAATTTCTTCGTCAGGTGTAAAGCCCACTCTTATTTTTCCGTGTTTGATTTCTGGATTATTAATCAAGAATTCCATTGCCGTCATAATTTCTGTAATTCCTGCTTTATCATCGGCACCCAAAAGCGTTGTCCCATCTGTTGTGATTAACGTTTGTCCTTTGTATTGTAACAAATCTTTGAAATATTTTGGCGATAAAACAATATTTTGTTCTGCATTCAAAACAATGTCTCCACCATCATAGTTGAAGACAATTTGAGGTTTTACATTGGCACCTGTAAAATCGGGCGTGGTGTCAAAGTGAGAAATAAATCCAATTGTAGGAACTTCGTGATCGACATTGGAAGGCAAAGTAGCCATTATATAGGCTTTGTCGTCAATGGTAACGTCTTGCATTCCAATAGTTTTTAGTTCTTCGACTAATTTATTGGCTAAATCCCATTGTTTTGGAGTGCTTGGAGTTGTTTCTGAACTTGAATCTGATTCGGTGTCAATGATAACGTAGCTTATAAAGCGGTCTATGATGTTTTGCATGTGGTAATTTTTATACAAATATAAGTAAATTTTCAGGAGCAACTTTTGTAGAGTTGAAAACTTATTTAATTCTAAAAATTTACTTATTGTTTACCAAAACTGCAAATTCTTTGACTTTGTCCCAATCGGTGTATTCAACTTTGGTTTTTGAATTCGTTGGTCCTTTTGTCATCCACATAATCAATTGAATCATCAATCTATCCGTAAAAGGATATTTTTGGTAATCGAGTTTACCCGCAAAAACTGCTGATGTTTTGGGAATCCAATCGATGGTTTGAAGGAATTTTATAAAATAGGGATTGGTTTCTGGACTGGCTTTTTCAGGTTTTCTAGCCACAAGATTGACCGAGAAAAAGGCATTTTCAGTTTTTTCTAGTGAAGCTTTATTTTGGTTAATGAATTCAATTATTTTAGGATTGTGTTTTCCGTAGCGAATGCTTGAGCCAATGATAAAGGTATCAAAATCGGCTACTTTTCCATTAAAATCTTCAATCGAGAACAGTTCGACCGAGTTTCCTTTTTCGATCAAGACTTCTTTGATTGCATTGCTGATTTTCAGTGTTTGTCCATCAACTGTAGAGTATAGAATTCCGATTTTAGGTTTCATTTTGTTGGAGGATTTTGACAGCACTAATTTACGGATAAATTATTACACTAGAAATAAAAAAAGAACTCAAAACCATAAAGTTAAGAGTTCTTTTTAAAATCTATTTCAAATTGAATTAGGCATTGTTACTGTTCCAATCAATTTTTCTGGAAAAGTACATTACGGCGGCAAGAATGGCAAACAATCCAATGCTTCCAACAAGTAAAGCATAGTTTTCTAATTGGATTATTACATACAGAAAAGTGTATAATGAGCTAAGTGAAGCGGCAATAAACCCCGGGAATTTTCGGTTTTTTAATATGGCAACCGAATACAGAGAGATTAATGCAACAACAGCAATTCCCGCAATAACGTAGGCTTTCATAAAACTACTATGTTCGGTAATGGAAATCAGGAGGGTGTAAAACATAATAAGCGCTAGTCCAATCATCGAATATTGGAAAATGTGAATCTTGATTTTGCTTATTGATTGTATCAAAAAGAAAATTAGGAAAGTTAAGCCAATTACTAAGAAACCGTATTTTGAGGCTCGTTCGTTTTGCTGGTATTGGTTTATCGGAATTACGAAATCAACACCAAAAGCATATTGACTCAAGTCAGGTAAATTGTCGAAAGTTTGTTGCGAAAAGGCTCTGTTGATGTGCAGAATTTTCCAATTGGCCACAAATCCTGTAGAAGAGATTTGTTTTGTCTTGTCGTCCGGAAGAAAGTTACCGGTAAAACTTGGCGAAGCCCAATTGGATTTCATATTTACCTGTGTGATTTTCCCGACGGGAACCATTTTGATTTGTTGGCTTCCGTTGTATGTGATGTCGAAACGGAAGGCGGTTTTTTCCTGATTTAGTATTTTTCCTAAATCAATGTAACCGGTTTCTAAAGCTTCGGTGGTGTTTTTTGAATTGGAATTGTAAACGGGTTCAAAGGTTAAATTCGTGTTGCCAAAATTGATTTTCACCTCGTCTTTAATACTTTTTAAATTGGTAGTTTGTATCAAAATGGTGGCTTTATTCCATTGAATGTCTTCGTTTGGAATGTTTTTGCTGCTGAAATCCGGATGAATGTAATGGCCTTCAAACTTCATTTTTGAACTAAATACTGCCGATTCATAATTGTTTCTATTCAAAATTTTGGTGTTCACATTCGATTTTACTTTGAGTTCCTCTGGAAAAAAGTAGGCATAATTGGTGAAAGCTTTTTTCTGTTTTACGGTTTCTTTTGTTTTTTCGTTTATCGTAAGAGTTTCTTCGTAAAAGGTGTAGGGAACTTTCAATATTGGACCATAAAGAAAGACACTTTCTCCCCATTTATCGTTGATTTCGGTGATGACTTCCTCTTGTCTTTGCGACCTTTCGGAAATCAAATTTTTTACAAATTCGAGAGGAATCAGTAGAATGAGTGTTAGTAAACCTACCATAAGCATTTTGGCAGTGTTGGATTGAAAGAAATTAATTTTGTTTTGATTTTCAGGTGTTTCCATTTTTTTTGATTTTTAAAAGATTGAAATAAATAGTTGTAATTGATATTGTAATTGATATTGTAATTTAAAAGATTAAAGTACTTTGCATTTCAAAGTAAATAGATAAAAAAATAGTATTATCGTTTTTGAATTAATTTTTCAAGGGCTTCAATATGCTCTTGAAAAGCGCTTCGACCTTCCTTGGTGGCGCTGTAACTGGTGTTTGGTTTTTTGCCAATGAATTGTTTTTCAATAGCGATATATTTTTCGAGTTCTAATGCTTTGGTATGGCTGGCTAAATTTCCGTCTGTTACGCCCAGAAGTTCTTTAAGTGTACTAAAATCAGCAGATTCATTCACCATCAAAACCGACATAATTCCCAGTCGTATCCGATGATCGAACGCTTTATTGATATTTTGGATGATGTTTTTCAAAATTATTTTCTATCGTATTTATAATACATTATCGAACCGTAAAGAATATGACATACACCAAAGCCCAATGCCCAAAACAGTAAACCATAACCTAAAAACCAAGTAGAAAGCAAGCCCAAAAGCAGCATTGTAATTCCTAGATAGCGAATATCACCAAGGGTATATTTGCTGGCATTTACACAAGCCAAGCCGTAAAATAGCAATGTTGATGGAGCAACTAATCCCAGAATTTCTTTTTCGATTAAAAATAAAATGAAAATTCCACCGGTTGATAATGGAATCATAAAATTAATTATCAATCGCTTTGAAGCTGAATTCCAAACGGTATCGTTACTTTTTTTGGCTTTTCTACTACTTAAAACGATAGCTGTTACAAGCGATAACACTACAACGCTTGCTGCAATTGTAAAAAGTTGTACTAGCATTGTTTCCGTGATGATCAAATCACTATAATTTCCTAAAGTTGTGGTGTCAAAATAAATCATTTTATATGCAAGCCAAGCTCCAATTAGACAATACAGACCAGCCAAAATTCCCGAAAGTCCGCTTAACGAAATGAATCGAGATGATTTATTCATTAAATTTTTTATTTCAGAAATGTCGTTGAGATATTTTTCGTTTTCCATTTTAAAGTACTTTGAATTGCAAAGTAAATAATAAAAAAAATAGTTGCCAAATAAATTGACAACTATTTTTTAAAATAAATAATAATCTAAAAATTTCTCCTAATGCAATGATGCTTTCTGCAAAGAAGAATTCCTGAGAAGTACTATTTTAAAACTGATTTATGGTTTTTCTGATGGCGACTAGCTTAGTCATTAAGGCTTCGAAGTAGTCTAAATGCAACATATTGGCACCATCACTTTTGGCATTGGCAGGGTCGAAATGAGTTTCTATAAAAATTCCATCAACTCCTACAGCGATTCCGGCTTTGGCAATGGTTTCAATCATATCGGGTCTTCCGCCTGTTACGCCAATGGTTTGATTGGGTTGTTGTAAAGAATGGGTAACGTCTAGAACTGTTGTTGCGTAGTTTTGCATTGTTGGTATTCCTCGAAAATCGACAATCATATCTTGGTAGCCAAACATCGTTCCGCGGTCGGTAACCATCACGTTTTGGTTGTTGCAATCCAATACTTTCTGAACGGCATGTTTCATGCTTTCGGGACTCATAAATTGTCCTTTTTTCAGGTTGACTACTTTTCCAGTATTGGCAGCAGCCACAACCAAATCGGTTTGACGCACTAAGAAAGCTGGAATTTGTAACACATCCACATATTCGGCTGCCATAGCTGCATCTTCATTGGTGTGGATATCGGTTACGGTGGGAACGCCGAAAGTTTCGGAAACTTTTCTTAGAATTTGCAAGGCTTTTTCATCTCCAATTCCTGAGAAACTATCAATTCTGGAACGATTGGCTTTTTTGAAAGAACCTTTAAAAACGAAAGGAATTTCTAATTTATCGGTGATTCCAACTAATTTCTCGGCAATTCGCATCGCCATTTCTTCGCCTTCAATAGCGCAAGGGCCAGCCAAAAGAAAGAAGTTGCCGCTATCGGTATGTTTTATTTGTGGAATGTTGTGTATGTTCATAGGATGATTTTTTTCGTGGCAAAGATAGTTAGGATTTGTGGTTTTGAATTAATTATTTTTTCAATCTCAATCCAAAAGGAACCATCAAAACTCCTTTTTCGTAAATGTTTAAATATAAAACTACAGGCGATTTTTGACCTTCCCATTTTAGTTCATATACATCCAATAATCCTACGCCCATTTCGCTTCTCTTTGTTGGAAACGGACAGCAACTTTCGAGTTTGGTATAGGTGATTTTTTCGCCTTTGGGTCCAGCCAAAGCATTCAAAAAACGTTGTTGGTTTATCGTTTCGTTCCAGGTGTTACCATAAAATATATTAACTGGGTAATCCTGGTCATACCCATATTTTTTGTCCTTACTAAATTCCGAAATGTAAAAGGTGTTATTTTCTGTTAACTGAAGATTTGGGGCATTATCATCAATGTTTTTTATGGTCGATTTTGTGCTGGTACAGGCTGTAATGCTGATGCACAAGGCGATAAGAAGAGTTGTTTTTTTCATAATTATAGGATTCGGATTTTAACTACATTAGTTTTATAAAAGCATCAATTGAATTAGAATAACAAATTTAAAGGGTATTGCTGCCATAAACAACAATTATACCTTAATTATTCAATTTTATAAAATTAGAATTATTATTTTAGCCCAATAAAAATATGATTATGGAGATTTTATTTCAAACTTGGCCTTGGTATGTTTCTGGGTTTTTGGTAGGAATGGTGATGCTTAGCCTGATTTATTTTGGAAAGACTTTCGGAATGTCTTCTAATTTAAGCACTTTGTGTTCTATGACAGGAATAGGAGAAAAAGTTCGCTTTTTCGATTTTGATTGGAAAGCGCAGCGGTGGAATTTATTGGTGGTTTTAGGAGCGATGTTGGGCGGTTTTGTTGCCGTTCATTTTATGAGTGATGCTTCTAATGTGGAAATAAATCCCAAAACAATTGCACAATTGATGCAATTGGGCATCGATGCTCCTAATGGGAAATTATTACCTGATGCTTTATTTTCAAACGACATTTTTCAGTCTCCCAAAAAGATTTTGATTTTGATTATTGGAGGAATTTTGATAGGATTTGGAACACGTTATGCTAGTGGATGTACCTCAGGACACGCTATTTATGGTTTGAGTAGTTTACAGTTGCCTTCTCTAAAAGCCGTAATTGGATTTTTTATTGGTGGATTAATTATGGCGCATTTTATTTTACCTTTAATTTTTTAGTTATGAAAGCATTAAAATACATCGTTGTTGGATTTATATTCGGGATTGTTTTGACAAAATCCGAAGCCGTTTCTTGGTATCGAATTTATGAAATGTTCATGTTTCAATCGTTTCATATGTACGGAATTATTATGGTTGCCATAGTCACCGGAGTTATTGGAATCCAAATTATTAAGAGAAAAAACATTAAAGATATCAAAGGTTTGCCTATAGAAATTATTCCTAAGGAAGCTGGTTCTACTCGGTTTTGGATTGGTGGACTCTTTTTTGGATTGGGTTGGGCGTTAGTAGGTTCGTGCCCGGGACCGATATTTATATTGCTTGGAGCTGGGTTTTTGCCCATAATTTTAGTGCTTTTCGGAGCACTTTTCGGAACTTTTTTATACGGATTGATAAAGGATAAATTGCCGCATTAATCCTCACCCCAGCCCTCTCCAAAGGAGAGGGAGCAGAAATGGAATTGAAATAATTTTAAATAATGGTGTAATTACACAAACAAAAAAAGCAGGATTTTCTTAAAAGAGAATCCTGCTTTTTTATACAATAAATTAAAATTTATACTATTTCAGCACTCAATCCGGCTTCTAATAATTGACTGCATTGTGGTTTCAGTTTTTCTAGAACGCCTGTTTTTACAGTGCATTTCCCGTTATAATGCACAATCAACGAACATTGTTCCGCCTGTTCGGGAGTATGATTGCAAACTCGGATTAGGGTTTCGATGACGTGATCAAAAGTGTTTACATCGTCATTATAGACAATAATTTCGTTGTTTATTGTTCTTGACTCTTTGAGGCTAACTCGTTCTCTAACTTTTTCTTTGGTACTCATTTTTAAATAATTTGTAGGTTATAAATAAAAATAATGTTGATTTATTTGATTTTTTCAAACGCACAAAACGTAAAATTTTGCGTGGTTTCAAAAGGTGTTATATGATCTTCAGTGATGCATTTTAGTTTTTTAAAACTGCTAGCAAACTGATTTTCCAGTGCTATTTCTGAATATTGTTTGATGTCCAGTCCACTGCATTTTTTTGGCCCGTTTTCTGAAAAAGTACCCATTATTAGAAAATTAGTTGCCCATTTTTGAGTGATTTCAGCATATTTTTTTATTTGTTCTTCCGTTGTCAAAAAGTGAAATGTGGCTCGGTCATGCAAAATCTCATAAGTGACTTCGGGTTTGAATTCAGTAATATTCGAAACAATCCAAGTTACTTTATCTGCATTTTTTTCCAATCTTTTTTTTGCTCTTTCTAAAGCGTTTGCCGAAATATCCAAAACTGTTATGTTTTTATAACCTTCTTCCAATAAATAATCAACCAGTTTGCTGTCTCCACCACCAATGTCGATGATTTTCGCTTTTTTGTTTAAATGGGTTTCGTGAATAAAATCAAGCGAAGTTTTCGGATATTCCTGTGTCCAGCTTACTTCGCTTGGTTGTTTGGTTTCATAAACCGTTTCCCAATGATTTTTCCTTTCTATTTCCATTTTTTTGAATACTAATTTACATATTTTAAGGATACCCAATTGTTTCTTTCGAACTTTTTAACATACGTCAATCCATTTTCGGTACAAGAAGCATCAATAAACGGAATGTCTTCAGCATAAAAACCACTCAATAATAGCGTGCCTTTTGGATTCAAGCAATCTACATAAGCTTGCATATCGTTTAACAAAATATTTCGGTTGATGTTGGCAATAATCAAATCGTATTTTTTGTCTTTCAATAAAGCAGCATCTCCTTCATAAACTGTGATATGATGACAATTATTGCGTTCGGCATTTTCGATAGAATTCAAATAACACCAATTGTCAATGTCGATGGCATCAATAGGTTGAGCACCTTTCATTTCGGCCAAAATAGCTAAAATCGCTGTTCCGCAACCCATATCCAAGGTTTTTAATCCAGCAACGTCCATTTCTAATAAATGCTGAATCATCATGTGTGTTGTTTCGTGATGTCCTGTTCCAAAACTCATTTTGGGTTCGATAATAATGTCAAATTCGGCATCTGTTTTTGGGTGAAAAGGAGCGCGAACGTGGCATTTTCCATCCACATCGATGGGCTCAAAATTCTTTTCCCATTCTTCGTTCCAGTTGACTTGGTCGATTTCTTCCACTTTGTAAGATATCGTATACTCAGGCGATTTTAGAATGAACAAATCGTCAAGAATATTCTCATTCCAAAGGTCTTTTTGAATGTAAGCAACAATACCCAAATCGCTGTCAATAAAGCTTTCGAAAGGCAATTCTCCGAGTTCGGCAATCAAGATTTCGGAGCCGAGTTCTTTGGGTTCCACTGTAAAATGATAGCCTAAATATATATTTGACATAAAATTATTTTTTGCAAAGGTAGTATTTCTCTTTTTATCGAATAGTCTAAAACGAAAAAATAGGATTGAATTGCATCAAACCCTATTTTAGGAATTTATAAATATAAAATTCTAAAGTATAATCTCAGTTTATAGTTTTGCCACTACGGTATCAATCGATATTTTGCAAATGATATGAAAATCGATTTTTATCCATTCGCTAACTTTTATTATTCCCAGCATTTTGTTTTCTGGCGTAAGACCAAAATCACGGATGCTTAATTTTTTGCAACCATTTACGGTATAAACATCTCCATTACTATCAAATGTGATTGGGATGATGTATTGTTTGGTTTTGCCTGTAATTGTTATGTTTACTAATGCTTCACCATTATAGGTTTTTCCTTTTTCGTAGATGGGTTGTAAGTCTAAATAATTGAGTTGAACTTGAAGAGTAGGGTAGCTGTCCGATTTTAATAACTTTAAAAAATCTTTTAAAGCCATTGCATTTGTAGAATCAAAGTTTTTGACAACAACAGAAAGTTGGTTTTGACTTACAAATGTTTTGTTTTGATTTTGCGTCGTTACAACCGACAACTTGCTTCTACAGAGTTTGTCTCCATTTTGGTAGATCTTGAATGGTGTAATATTTGTTGATCCATTGATTGTCAAGGAACTGTTTTTTTGAATTTCGGCAGAAACTAAAGTTTGTGCTGTCATTGATAGAGAAATTATGAAACTAAATGCCAGTAAATAAAGTAGCTTTTTCATAATATAAAAATAATATTTTAAAAAAAAAATAAAACTGGTAAGAGCGAGTCTTGCCAGTTTCTAACAAAAATCAACTAGAAACTAATAGTAGCTTCAAATACTAAACCTTTGAAATTACCACCATAAAAGTTGTTTGCATTTCCAGTAGGAACGTTTCCTGCAAATTGTGTGTAATTTTTATAGTTTTGGCTAACATAATCTAATTTTGCCAAAATATTTTTAGTCATAAACCAACCAATGCTTGATTCAACTCTATTTACAGTAACTTCTTTAGCATCTGCATTAGCTAGTTTTCCAGATACCGTATTGTATTTTCCTGCTAAATAGAATTGTTCTTTTTTTCCAAATCTGTAAACAATGTCTCCAGCATATTGGTTTGCAGTACGCTTATCATCAACACCTGCTTTATCTCCTCCTGAAGCTAATTCGACAGTTCCAAAGAATTCAAAACCTTTATATTTTACAAATGGGTTGAACATAAGTGAAGTGGCCCAGTTTTTAAAACCGGGGTTAAATGTTCCTTCTGGTGTAGAAGTTGGATTGTAATTATTAGCAACAGCAACACCGTTATTAGTATAAGCGTTATTGTTCAATACACCCCAATAACCAAATCCAGATCTATTAGAAGAGTATAAGTTTGAGTTACCCAAGTTTGCACTGTGGTAGTAAGAACCTGTAAGTCTTACTCTCAAATCTTGGTCGATTTGTTTGTCATAGCCTAATTTAGCCAAGATTGTTGGACTAACTACTGTATTTGGATTTGGAGTAGCAGGAGAAACAGTAGGATAAACAACTTCTTTAATACCTTGATTTAAATTTCCATTTGTAACGCCTACCATACTTACCAATCCACTTCTATTGTAATACACTTCCATACCTAAATCAGTAATGAATGCATTCATAATGTTGTTTCCAACAAATGCATTTCTCACAGTGCTGCCATTGTCAGAGGCTCTAAAGTGAGCATCACCAAAGTTATTCTCCATTTGTCCAATTTTGATTGTAGCGTATTTCATAATGTCTGCAAGGAAGTCTTTCTTGATGAAGTCTAACTTGTCAATTTGTAAATATCCGCCTCTTGCATACGTTTCATTGTGGTGTCTTGAAGCTAGATAAATATCAAGATTTACTCTTACACCGTCAAACAATTGGGCTCCAATGGTCATATCAGCTGAAGGAAGGGTGAAATTATTTTCATTATTCATTAATTGATATCCAACAATTTTTGAAGGTAGAGCAAAAGTTGAAGGTTGGTCGTTAAACGAATTTATTGCTTGGTAATTCATATTGAATGCAGCCCCTAAGTCAATGCTAAGACCTTTAAATTCAACGCTGTCTTTTTTTACGTCAAATTGATTTATTCCGTTTTTATCACGAGAAATTTGGTTTTGAATATGTCCAAAAGAAGTTTGAGCATTTGCAATGCTGCCTAAACCAATAGCAGCGACTAGTAAAAGAATTGTTTTTTTCATTTTGATTAAAATTAGTTATTTATTATATTTAGTTTATTGATTTACGAATTGATATTATCCTTTAAAAGTTACGTCAAATTTAACCGTAACTGCATCACCAGTTTTCATAGTGCCTAGCATTGCTGTTGGGGGTTTCATTTTGAAATCAGTCATTTTTAGTGGAACACTTCCTTTAAGTTGGTAATCGCCTGATTTTGTGATTTTACCAATGGATTTGATGCTGATTTTTCTTGTTGCTCCTGCAAAAGATAGGTTTCCTGTCAATGTGATTTCGGTATCGTTGTCACTTAGTGTTGCTTGACAAACATCTGTCAATTGAAAAACGATGTAAGGGTTCTTTTTGTAATCGAAGGCATCGTAAGTTTTGCCATCCATAATCCCGTTTCCGCTTTTTAGCGATTTAACTTCTATTTTTATAGTTATGGAGTTAATTTGTTTTGAGCCGTTTATTCCTAATTCTCCAGTAACTTTGGTTGGTTTCATATCCCAATCGTGTAGATTTGATGTTCCGTGTACATTAATTGAAGCATTGAGCGGAATAATTGGACAACTTTGCGCTATTAGAATACTAGGAGTTGATAGGATGATACTTATTAGAAGGATCATAAAAGATCTTGAAAGTTTTGATTTAGTCATTTTGTTTGTATTTGATTATTATAATGAACTTAAATTATTGGAGTTGATTTTTTTGTTCCTCAAATTCGGTTTAATAAAATGTAACTTTTTTCTACTACAAAATTATTCCGTTATGTCGAGATTTAATATGACAATTATCATATTCTAATAATTTATTTAAATTTATCATGCATTTCTGATATATATTTAATAAATTATGAAATTATTTATAATATTATCGATCGGGCAACAATCCTTTTTTTTAAAGATATCTTTGTCTCTTTATTAAAGACCTTGATGTAATGAATGTTATTGTAGTATTATTGGTACAATAGACCTCGTTTACCTCAAATTTTAATAATGATTTATTAGTAGGAAAAGCTTAATTTTTGCTTAATAATGATAATCAAGCTTCAACGTTTTCCTAGGCAGTGAGGTGATTTTTATTAATTTATATCTCAAAAATGTACAAAATCAGATAGATAATTCTATTTTTGCACTACAACACACTTCACTATGTACAAACAAATTATTCGTCCACTTTTTTTCTGTTTTGACCCTGAAAAAGTCCATTATTTTACTTTTTCATTAATTCGGAATTTATCCAAAATACCGGGGATTCCATCCCTTTTTAGAGCATTATATGTTGTCGATGACAAACGATTGGAAACAGAAGTCTTTGGTTTGAAGTTTAAAAATCCTGTTGGATTGGCCGCTGGAATGGATAAAGACGCTTCTTTATACAATGAATTGTCTAACTTAGGTTTTGGGTTTATCGAAATTGGAACTATTACTCCGAAAGGGCAGGAGGGAAATCCGAAAAAACGTATCTTTCGTTTAGTAGAAGATACTGCTCTTATTAACAGAATGGGCTTCAATAACGGTGGAGTTCAAGAAGCTGTCGAACGATTAAAGAAAAATAAAGGCGTTCTTATTGGTGGAAATATTGGCAAAAATAAAGTGACTCCAAACGAAAATGCTGTCGAGGATTACCTCATTTGTTTTGACGCCTTATACGATTATGTCGATTATTTTGTGGTTAATGTAAGTTCGCCAAACACACCCAATCTTCGCGAATTACAGGAAAAAGAACCACTGAAACAATTGTTGCAAACTTTGCAAAACCAGAATTTGACTAAGTCAAAACAGAAACCTATTCTTTTGAAAATCGCTCCCGATTTGACCGATTCTCAATTGTTGGATATTATTGATATTGTCAAAGAAACCAAAATTGCAGGTGTTATTGCTACCAATACCACTTTGTCTCGTGAAGGTTTGCAATCCGAAAATAAAGTGGAAACAGGCGGAATGTCTGGAAAACCATTGAAAAATCGTTCAACAGAAGTGATTCGTTTTCTTTCTGAAAAAAGCAACAAAGCTTTTCCGATTATTGGAGTGGGAGGAATACATTCTGCCGATGATGCGATTGAAAAATTGGAAGCAGGAGCAAGTTTAATCCAATTGTATACTGGTTTTATCTACGAAGGTCCAGGTTTAATAAAAGCAATCAATAAGAAGATTTTAGCCAAAATGCAATAATCCAAATTGCACCAAAAGTCCCGTCAGTAAAGCAATTCCGAAACTTAAAAGCGTTCCGATAAGTACATATTCGGTGAGTTTTCGGTCTTTGGCTTCTTTCAAATCGCCAAAACGGAAAATGGATTTTGCTGCCAATAAAAACCCAATAGCTTCGAAATGTCCTGTAAGTATAAAGCAAAAAATAAAGAGGCGTTCAAAAATTCCGATATAATTCCCAGCATTTTCAAGTGAATTGTCTTTTTTATTTTTGCTTTCGGGTGTCCAAATCGAAATGATATTTTTGATGATTATAGAAGTGGGTTTTGTTACAAATAAAATTCCGGTAATCAATATCCAAAACTGATTGTCAAAAACGCTAAATTCAAAAGACAAATTTTTATAAAGGCTTGCAATTATTAGAATAGTAATTAAATGCAACATTTGGTCAATAACAAACCAATTTCGTTTTGTTTTCTTTATTTGGAATTGTAATTTCAAGAAATCAATACATCCGTGGGATATTGCTAATGCTAATGCAAACCAACCAAAACTGATTTCGCCAACGAACAACCAAGCTAAAATTCCATGTAAAAGGATATGGATGTAGAGGTATTTGCTTTTGTGCTTTTTGTTTTCTTTATCCAAAACCCAAGAAGTGGGTTGCAATAAAAAATCGCCCAACAAATGCGCTAAAAGTAGTTTAATAATAATAATCATTCACTGATGGTTTTGACTTTATTTCTGAAATATTTTTCTACTTCCATCACTAAATCAAATTGGGCACGTTTTCGTCTTCGGCTAACTGCAGCCTGATTAATTCCTAACTTTACGCCTAGTTCTTCTTGTGAAAGCAATGGGTTTTCGATGGCTTTCAAAACAAATTCAGCCGATTGCATTAACCAATTATCCATAAAAGTCAAGCATAATCGCAGCATCAGATTAATTTCATTATCAAATGCTGCATTGCCGGAATTAATGGCTAAATTGATTTTTTGTTTCTTTAAGGTTTCAAATACTTCGCCTGAACGAGAAAAAGCTGTGCCGTTACTTTCGGAGATTTTCTTGGCTTTATAAGTCATCTCTCCAAAACCAATACTCATTCTAACATCCATTTTGATAGATTTAAAATAAGATTTAATTTGGAGCGCCATTATCAAAGCTTCTTCAGGATTTTTAACTTCTAATTGAAATTCATCACCTCTGTAAATATCCCATTCTATTGGATTTTTTCCAAAAATATTCAACAATTTTTTCAAACCATCGATCCAAATTTTGGATGATAATTTTCTTGAATTGACGATATCTCCTGTAATTATTGCTATCATTTTTCAAATGTAATTAAAAAATTAATTCAAAAAACAATTTAATATTCAATTTATTACCAAAAAGCGTAATAATTCAATTTATTACCAAAAAGTGTAATAATTCAAATTATTACCAAAAAGTGTACTATTTAAGTTTCGATAAAATGGACTGAAAATAAAATCTGCAAAAAAACAACCTATTTAAACCAATTTAAACTTTTATAATACTTTAAACCTTCTTATATTTGGTCTTCTATGGAGGCAATAAAAATTATCGAATGTCCAAGAGATGCAATGCAAGGCATAAAGGAATTTATTTCTACAGATCGGAAAGTGGCTTACATTCAATCTTTGTTGCGTGTGGGTTTTGACACTATTGATTTTGGGAGTTTTGTTTCGCCAAAAGCAATTCCGCAAATGCAGGACACAGCAGAAGTATTATCGAGATTAGATTTGTCTAAAACACGTAGTAAATTATTGGCTATAATCGCCAATACACAAGGCGCTATTGAAGCTTCGCAACATCAAGCTATTCAATATTTGGGTTTCCCTTTTTCGATTTCAGAGAATTTTCAAATGCGAAATACACATAAAACTATCGCCGAATCCTTGGTTACTTTGCAGGAAATTTTAGAAATTGCTGATGAAAAGAATAAGGAGGTCGTGGTTTATCTTTCGATGGGATTTGGCAATCCGTATGGAGATCCTTGGAATGTGGAAATAGTGGGTGAATGGACTGAAAAACTTTCTAATATGGGAGTGAAAATCTTGTCACTTTCCGATACCGTTGGGAGTTCTACTCCAGAAGTAATTCAATTTTTATTTTCATATTTGATTCCGAAATATTCAAAGATTGAATTTGGCGCTCATTTGCACACTACGCCTACTAAATGGTTCGAGAAAATAGATGCGGCTTACAATTCAGGTTGCCGACGTTTTGATGGAGCAATTCAAGGTTTTGGTGGATGCCCAATGGCTCGAGATGTTTTGACAGGCAATATGCCCACCGAGAAAATACTATCTTATTTTAATTCTAAAAAGGAAAACACCAATATAAGGGCTATTAGTTTTGAAAGTGCTTATAATGAGGCTTCAAAATTGTTTGGTACTTTTCATTAAATACTAAAAATAAATTAATTTAGTTTCATTGTTAACCTCAAATAGATTGATTTTATGAATACATTTTTCAGAATATTTATTCTTTCTTTTTTCTTTTTATCGTGTTCTAGCGATTTAGATTTTGACCAAGTCAATGATTTAAAATTGAAGCCTGTTGTTGCTGGAAATTTGGTTACTTTTGATGTTAAGACAAGTCAACTTTTGATTGGGAGTATAGAACTATCAACGTTAGCTGATAAAATGAATTTTCAAGTTTTTAACGATATCGATGTAAATAAATATATAACAAAAACAGATTTGTTTTTTGAAATTAACAATACCATCAATAGAGATTTCAAAATCGATTTATATTTGCTGGATAAAAATAATGTAAAACTGTATGCGATTCCATTTGTTGTACCAGCTTATATTCCTGGTCAGCTTCCGGTGACCAAAAAAGAAGAATTTAAAAATACTACTCTCGATGTTTTAAAACAAGCCAAAAGTTTAGCTTTTGAGATTTCGATGTTGCCCGGAATTCCATTGTCACAAAGTAGTTTGGGAAGTTTAAAAATGAGTTCAAGTGCTACTATTTATTTTGAAATGCAATGAGAAAATTTAGTTTGAACCTAATTTTATTCCTATCGATTTGTTGCTTTTCTCAAAACAAGCAAATTTTGTACAACTTCACTTCAGTTCCTCAAACTATGTTGACGAATCCGGGTTCTGACATTCAATACAATTGGTTTGTTGGTATTCCTTTACTTTCAGGGATTTCTGCTAATGTAGGTTCAAGTGGTTTTTCAGCATTTGATTTATTTGCAAATAACGGTGTCGATTTTAATACTAAATTACGAAATGTTATTTTTTCTACTTCAAGAAACGATAAGCTTGCTTTAAATGAACAATTGGAAATTTTTAGTGGTGGTTTCAAATTGGGTGATTGGCAAAGCAACTCTTTTATTTCCTTCGGAATGTACCAAGAATTAGATATTTTTGGTTATATGCCTAAAGATTATGCAGTTTTAGCATTGGATGGAAATAATGATTATATAGGAAAAGTATTTGATTTGGGCGATTTGAATGGCAGACTCGAAATGCTTTCAGTTTTCCATTTGGGTTATCATAAAAAAGTAAAGGACAATTTAATTCTTGGTGTTCGAGGAAAGATTTATTCTAGTGTTTTTAATGTGTCTTCAACAAAAAATTCAGGCTATTTTTATACCAATCAAGTGACGAATTCAATTTATGACCAAGTTATTTATGCAGATATACTAGCCAATACTTCTGGACTGACAAATTACACATATAATTATTCGGGAAACGCCAAAAATGACATCATTAAAAAAACTTTTTTGGGAGGAAATCTAGGATTAGGATTGGATTTAGGATTCACTTATTATCCAAAAGCAAACCTTCAATTTACGGCAAGTTTAATAGATATTGGTTTTATAAATCACACCAAGGAAATAGAAAGTTACCGAATTAAAGGATTGTATAATTATGTAGGTCTGACTCCAAATTTAGTTCTTGGTACTTCGAACGATGTATTACAAGAATTTCAAGATGCCATTCCATTTGATATTTTGCAAACAAAATATACCACTTGGCGACCTTTGAAATTCAATTCATCAATTCAATATTCCTTTGGAGACGGAAGAAGTTTTGATTGTAATTGTATGAGTGGAAATGAAAATAAATACCCCAATTCCGTAGGTGCACAGTTGTTTGCAATGACAACACCAAGAATGCCTTTGATGGCTTTGACAGGGTATTATAGAAGAAAATTTTCCAATTCTTTAGATATGAAAGCTACTTATACGATAGATTCCTTTTCAGCCAGAAATATTGGTTTTGGATTATCAACAACCCTCTGGAAAGTCAATTTTTATTTCCTTGCTGATAATCTTTTGGAATATAAAGATGTTACTAAAGCCAATAGTTTGTCCTTTCAACTAGGGCTCAATATTATTTTTCCTAACAAAAATACTCCTGATTAATGGCTAACTTTTTTTCTTTTTTTTAAAGCGATTGCGCAGATTATAAAGGAACTATTGGGCTGTATTAATTCCTGTTAATGGTATTATTCTTTACTTTTTCGTTTGTAAGCTTTGAAAATTTCAATCCAAAAAACGGATACAAATCCCACCAAGATACTCAAACCAATTTGTACCGTAGAGATGGACTCAAACATAAAGAATTTTGAAAATACGGGAACTAAAAGCAGTAAGCTAGTCAAAAGAATTGTAGTTCCAATGATGATTAAAACTAAGTTATTTTTATATTGAATGGTGGTAAATATCGAATAATAGAAGGAACGATTAGCCAATGTCAAGAAAATATTAGAAGCAATTAAAGTCAGAAAAACAACCGTTCTTGTAGTACTTTCTGAACAGTTTTCTTGCACACAATATTGATAAATAAATAGAAGTCCCAAAGTGATTACCAAACCTTGAACAATACTAATGGTTATTTCTTTCAGATTGAAAAAGGTATTTGTTAATGGTCGAGGTTTTTGTAGCATCAAATTCGATTCCATGGGTTCATTTTCATAAATTATGGAACAAGTGGGACCCATAATGATTTCTAGAAAAATAATGTGAACAGGCGAAAATATATTGGGATAAATCCAACCCAAAACCAACGGAATAAAGACAATCAAAACAATTGGAATGTGAATGGAAATGATGTATTGTATGGCTTTTTTGAGGTTGATGTAAATTTTTCTTCCCATCGCAATAGCGTAAGTCATTTTGGCTAAATCATCATCAATTAGTATCAGATTTGCGGCTTGTTTGGCAATTTCCGTTCCTTTTTGACCCATTGCAATCCCAATGTGAGCTGATTTCAAAGCTGGACCATCGTTTACACCATCGCCTGTCATCGCCACAATTTGGTTGTTGGCTTTCAAAGCCTCAATTATTTTGAGTTTAGCTTCGGGAAACATTCTAGTGAAAATGGTTGTTTCCATCACTTTTTTCTTCAAAGTAGCATCATCCATTTTCATCAATTCATCCCCGTTTAATATGTTTTCAGGATTTCGAAAACCTACTTGTTTGGCAATAGTTGAGGTAGTTTCGGCATTATCACCTGTAACAATTTTCACCTGAATTCCAGCATTATAAAAAGCATCAAGGACTGTTTTGATGTTCTCTTTTGGAGGATCATAAAAAGCAACAATCCCTTTAAATACAAAAGAAAATTCCTGCTGCGTTTTTGGAAATGTTTTTCCTGAAAATTCAGAAACACCCACTCCCAAAACCCGAAAACCTTCTTTTGACATAGATTCAATAGCGTTATTGATTTTTTGAACTTCTGCTACAGAAAGTTTAGAACACGCTATAATGGCCTCTGGTGCGCCTTTGGCAGCAATAATTCTAGTTCCTTTTTGGTTTTCAAAAATGTGAGTCATCATAGGTGGTTTTCCACCCAACGGATATTCGTGAATTAATTTGAAATGGGGTCGTTCGTCAGTAATTTCCAATTTTGAATAGGCTTCGTGAAGTGCAATTTCCATTCCATCAAACGGAATGGGTTCGCTCGCCCACATCGAAAGACTCAATAATTCCTGTTCTTTTTCGTTGAAATCATTATTGTCTTTGCTACTGATTATATCATCAGAAAGGGTGTACCATTTTGTCAAACTCATTTTGTTTTGAGTAATAGTTCCTGTTTTATCCGTACAAATTACAGTAGCACTTCCAAGGGTTTCGACGGTTTTAGTTTGCTTTACGATAATCCCCATTTTCATCAATCGCCAGGCGCCCAAAGCCATAAATGTGGTAAATGCTACTGGAATTTCCTCGGGAATGATGCTCATTGCCAAGGTCAGTGCTTTTAATAGACTGTCTAATAAAAGTCTGGAATTATAATAATTCACTGCCCAAACAAGTATGAAAATAATTAATCCCACGATGGATAATTTTTTTACAAAATTTCCAATTTGTAGCTGCAAAGGTGTTTTTTCTTCGGCAATTGATTCGATACTTTTTCCAATTTTTCCTAGTTGTGTTTGGTTGCCAATGGCGGTTACTTCACAAATTGCCAAACCACTTGCAGCAATCGTACCTTGAAATACTTGATTAACTTCGGATTTTTCGTTTTTAAAAACCGAAAGCGATTCCCCTGTTAAAATAGATTCATTAACCGAAAAATCATTCGATTGTATAATGATCCCATCAGCAGGAATAAAAGTGCCTTCTTCAGTTTGAATTAAATCGCCCAAAACAATTTCTTCACTTGGAATTTCGGTAATTTCGCCGTTTCGAATGACTTTACTTTTGGGTTGTGATAATTTTTTTAGTTCTTCGATGGCATTTCTACTTTTCGATTCTTGAAATAATGAAATGGTAGCAACCAAAACAATTGCTGCCAACATAAAAATACCGTTGCTAAATTCTCGAGTAATAAAATAAATGCTGGTAGCCAATAATAGCAATAAAAACATAGGTTCTTTCAACATTTCAATTAAAGAAGTTAGAAAATGGTTCTTATCTTGATGCTCCATAGAATTGGAACCGTTTTTTTTTCTGGATTGAATCACTTCTTGGTTAGAAAGTCCTTGGATTGTTGGGGTTGATTTTTCCATTGGAAAATTTTGAAGTTTTTTATTTTAAAAAACAATTCGAGAGAGTTGCAATAAATATAAATTGTTTGAACTGCAATTTAATCATTTATAAGCTAATTATGATGTTGTTTTGCTTAAGATTAACTATATTTGCACGCAATTTAACTACAACTTCAAATTGCAATGATAGCACACAACTCCAAAATTATCGGCGAAGGTCTAACTTACGATGATGTATTATTAGTACCCAATTTTTCGAATGTACTTCCTCGCGAAGTGAGTATTAAAACAAAATTCTCCCGAAATATAACGCTCAATGTTCCCATTGTGTCCGCTGCTATGGATACTGTAACTGAAAGTGCAATGGCAATTGCGATGGCTCAAGAAGGTGGAATAGGTGTTTTACATAAAAATATGTCTATCGAGCAACAAGCCGCCAAGGTTCGAAGAGTAAAACGTGCTGAGTCCGGAATGATTATCGATCCAGTGACTCTCCCTTTAAATTCAATCGTTGCCGATGCCAAAAAAGCAATGAAAGAATACGGAATTGGTGGTATTCCAATTGTAGATGAAAATAGAGTACTAAAAGGAATTGTTACCAATCGTGATTTGCGTTTCGAAAAAAATAATGCAAGACCTATTATCGAAGTAATGACTAGCGAAAACTTGGTTACCGTTGCTGAAGGGACTTCCTTAGCTCAGGCCGAAGTAGTTTTGCAAGGTTATAAAATAGAAAAACTTCCGGTAGTAAATTCCGAAAATAAATTAGTTGGATTAATTACTTTTAGAGATATTACCAAACTCACTCAAAAACCGAATGCCAACAAAGATGTTTACGGTCGTTTGTGCGTTGCAGCTGCTATAGGAGTTACAGGAGATGCACTCGAAAGAGCTACTGCGCTTATAAATGCAGGTGTCGATGCGATTATCATTGATACCGCTCATGGACATACTCAAGGAGTTGTCAATGTTTTGAAAGATATTAAATCTAAATTCCCAAAAGTGGATGTTATCGTAGGGAATATAGCCACACCAGAAGCTGCTTTATTTTTAGTCGAAAATGGTGCCGATGGTGTAAAAGTGGGTATTGGACCAGGTTCTATTTGTACCACTCGTATCATTGCAGGTGTCGGATTTCCTCAGTTTTCTGCCGTTCTAGAAGTGGCAGCTGCTTTAAAAGGAACTGGAGTTCCCGTTATTGCCGATGGTGGAATTCGGTACACAGGAGATATTCCAAAAGCACTTGCTGCTGGTGCTGATTGTGTGATGTTGGGTTCGCTTCTTGCTGGAACTATGGAATCTCCGGGAGAAACTATTATTTTCGAAGGAAGAAAATTCAAATCGTATAGAGGAATGGGTTCTGTTGAAGCGATGGAAGGCGGATCGAAAGACCGTTATTTCCAAGATGTGGAAGACGATGTCAAAAAATTAGTTCCCGAAGGTATCGTAGGTCGTGTGCCTTACAAAGGAGAATTGGAAGAAAGTATGCAACAATTCATTGGCGGACTTCGTGCCGGAATGGGTTATTGTGGTGCCAAAGATGTTCCAACCTTACAAGAAACAGGTCGTTTTGTTCGCATCACCTCTAGCGGAATTACCGAAAGTCATCCTCATAATGTGACGATTACCAAAGAAGCTCCGAATTATTCGAGATAATTTTTAAAGTATAAACTATAAAAAGGCGTAAGATTTAGTTCTTGTGCCTTTTTTTTATTGGTTGGATTTGTACTATATTATGTTAGTGTTGACGGCAGGTTCTCCGGTTCCATTCAACAGGAGTTTCATAGTTCTTGCTCCGCACTTAACGAACTCTTGCTGTTGGCATTTCCTTTTTTAAAAGAGTAAAATTAAACCATTTTTAGCTTCTCTCACACAAATTATTTTAGCCATTTTATGACCAAAATAGTTGTCCGACTTATATAATCCTTTCTTCTTATTTTTTTCATACTCATTGTATGAAATTTCTTTTCCTTTATAAAAAACAAGCGGTATCACACCATTTTTGCCACCAATAAAAATCATACCACACGATCCAACATAGAATATTTCGTTTTCTACGGTGATAATCTTTTTATTTTCAATTTCGTTTCTTTTGATAACAAAGTCAGGAGTAGAAAAAGATTCAGGCCTTGGAGGAGTTTCAGTTTTATTTTCATCATATGAAATTTCATCGTATGAAACTCTAAAAACATTCTCATCTCCTATAAATTTTGTTGGAATAGCCAAATTAAACTCACCATTTTTATTTGTATAAGCATAAAAAATTTCATTCAGAGTAATGAATTGAATTTTCACATTTATTATTGGACTTTCATCTTCCTCTCGTAAAAATTTACCTTTAAATGTTATCTCCGAATTTTCTACGATTTTAAAATGCTCAATTGCATTCTCTTTCGGGTTTATTGCAATGAGATTTCCAGGTAAAAGTATAGAGCTTGTAATTATAATTTTAATAGCCAGAGTAATGTATTTAGATATATAACTTGTTGCTAAAAGTGGACGGTTCATTTTACTCAATGGTATTCTAGCACAAAAATTTTCTTTTTTGTTTTCAAGTATATAAATAATTTCAGAATCTGGTAAACTTTCAAAGTCAAATACTTTTTTATTACAGTTTAGACAAAATTTTCCTTTTTCATTTGGACTCATTTTATCCCAATTTTCAGAACAAGAATTATTATTTACTTTTAAAATTTTCATAGCATTGTTTTTTAATGAATTCTAAAGTGTTGATAAATCTTATAAAATCCAACTTATCTACTGTAAATTTGGTCGTTTTGTTTAAAAAACGTCAATGTTTTACGTTTCTCAAATATATAAAAAATCATTACAAATTTTAATTGTTTCACTTTGAAATAGTGCTTAGAATGACGAATATTTTCTGTAGCCCCGATGGGAGCCAATATCCTTTTGGGCTGGCGTTCAGCCCAAAAGATATGTTGTACAGCGGGAGGGAAGTTGTTTTGAAAAACTATCGTTATGCTCCTAAAAAAACACCAACCTTTCTAAAGTGTTCTTGTGTCACCTTTGCCAAATTTTTAAACTTTGGCAAAGGTTTTAATATAATTTCCTTTCTAATCATGAACCAAATCCGCCAATAGATTTCGATCCCCCACAATCCAAAGAATATCATCTTTTTCTAAAATCACATTCGATTCTGGGTTTAAAACTCGAATACCTCTTTTTTCGATGCCTACAATCAGTCCTTTTGTTTTTTCACGAACGCGCGATTCCTTGATACTTTTGCCTAAAAAAGTGTGGTTTTTCAATTCAATTTGGCGTAAAACAATGTCGGGTTCCTTGATTTCTGGGGAAACATCGGTTTCGTGTTGGTCTAAATATTTTTTAAATTCCTGAACTTGTGTATCGGTTCCAATCACGCAAACTTCATCTCCAGGAAAAATTCGTTCGTTTGCATTTGGAATATGAATCGTGATTTCTCCTCTTTTGATGGATACAATATTAATGCCCAAGACCTCTCGGAGTTGTAAGTTTTTTAAAGATTCTCCAGCAATATTCGATTCAGTAGCAATATCAAAAACAGCCATGTGTCCATCCCAAGGCGTTAAATCGCTCCGGCTTCTTTTGGCTTTAGCAATTTCTCGGCCGTGTAAATTGGTCAAAAAATGATTCTCAATTTTATGGTAGCGAATGTGGAGTTTCTTTTGGAAAATCAAATAAATTACGATAGCAATTATCATTGTAATTAGAGCAATTATTGGCGAGAAGAATACTTTCAACAATAATACAATGAAGAAAATAGATAATATAATCCTTATAAAAAACAACATAGTTAGTGGGCCACGAGATTTTCGGTCTTCCATTAATTGTTCCACTTCAGCAACGGCAACTCTTCTAAAAGCGAGTGCCCACAAGAAAGGTGCTATTATACTCAATGTTATCAATGCGCCCAGCGCATTTCCAAAAGGATAATCATCTACTAATGGTTCAATATATCTTGAAGAAAGTAGAATTATTGCTAGAATGATTACTGCGAATACAATTACCTGAATTAAAAAGGCATTGATGACCGTTTGCCATAAGCTGACTGTTTTTATGGCTTGAGTACTGGCAGAATACCGTTCGATTCGTTTTGTCAATTTTCGGGGTAAATTTAGGGCTAAATATTCCGAAAAAGGCTGTGAGTACTTAATCATAAAAGGAGTTGTAAATACCGTTACCGCCGAAACCGCCACTACAATTGGATATAAAAAGGAACTTGTTGACTTCAGCGTTACTCCTAAAGTCGCAATGATAAAAGAAAATTCCCCGATCTGCGACAAACTCATTCCAGTTCTGATGGAATCTTTTAAGGGTTGACCGGACAATAATGCTCCAAAAGTTGAACTTATAGATTGCCCAAATATGGTCACAAACGAAAGAATAACAACTGGGATAGCATGTTCATACAAAGCTGCTGGGTCGATTAACATTCCTACCGATACGAAAAATACGGCGCCAAATAAATCTTTAACAGGCTTTACCAAATGTTCGATATGTTCCGCTTGAGTGGTTTCAGCAATGATGGAACCCATTATAAAAGCACCCAAAGCGGGTGAAAATCCAACATTAGCTGCAAGTCCAACCATTGTCAAACACAAGGCCAAGGATATGATGAGCAACATTTCGTCGGTTAATAAATGTTTGGTTTTTTTGAGTACTGTTGGAATGATAAAAATACCGCCCAAAAACCAAATCACCAGAAAAAACACCAATTTCAAAACCGACATTAACAAATCCATTCCCGAAAATTGATTGCTCACTGCAATGGTAGATAATAAAACCATCATCAAAATGGCTAAAATATCCTGAACGATAAGCGAACCAATTACGATTCCAGCAAATCTTTGGGTCTTTACGCCCAACTCATCAAAGGATTTTAAAATAATGGTGGTGGAGGAAATCGAAAGAATTACGCCTAAAAATATACTATCCATTGTACCCCAATCCATCCATTGACCTACGGAATATCCCAAAATGCACATGGTGACAATTTGTGTGCCCGCTGTTATTGAAGCGGTTCCGCCCACTTTCATCAATTTCTTGAAACTAAATTCTAGTCCAAGGCTAAACAATAAAAAGATAACTCCAATCTCGGCCCAAACTTCTACGCTTTTAATTTCTTTGACCGAAGGGAAAAAATCGAAATGGTTTCCTGCCAAAAATCCTGCAATTAAGTACCCTAAAACTAAGGGTTGTTTTAATTTTCGGAATATCAAAACGGCGATACCCGCCGTCATCAGAATCAGTCCTAAATCGCTGATAAGAGGGTCTAAGTGTTGGGAAACTTCGGCTACTTTTTCTGCTGTGCTCATAGGTAATAGTTCTTGAATTCAATGTTGGTAATATACAAAAAAATACAGTTTAAAAGGGATACAATACTGATTCAAGATTTTTTAAGGCGTTTTAGTGTAACTTTTCCAAATCAGATAAAGTGTAAAAATTCAAATTATTTTTTTTTATGTATTGGCAAACGTATTCTAAAGTAGCGTTTTTAGTCTGATAATCGCTACTTACTTTATCTACTGTTTTGTGACTATTCAAAATCAATATTGTATTGTTTTTCTTGGCATATTCCAATAATTTTAGCAAATGTGGAATATTAAAGTGATTGTGGGTATCATCGATACTAAAGCTAAAAACTAAATTTGATTTGTTATAATAACAGCCTTGCTCGTTAGCAACTTCTTCACAAAAAGCTCTTCCTCTTATAATTTTGAATTTTTTCAATAAGGCAGCATCCAATTTTTTAGTTCTTCCGCCATAAGGGTAGGCAAAAGTAGTTACATCCAAACCATAAAAGCCCATCAAATCAAGCATTGGGTCAATTTCCTGATTTATATATTGATTGATGGTATGAACTCGGGTATAATCTGCAGCGTTTAAATGATTTAAACCATGACCAGCAATTTCGTGTCCTTCCTTTTGCATTTCCAGAAGTTTTTCGATTTCGGATTGGTTTAGAGTATTTATCCTGCAAACAAAAAAAGTACCCTTCCAAGAATACTTTTTTAGCTTTTGGTTGGTAGCGTACCATTCGTTGATGTAGGCATCATCGAAAGATAAGATTACCCCGGCTTTATAGTTTTTTTTTGTAGGTGTTGAGTTTTTATTTTCACAGGAAAATAATAGAAAAAGAATACAAAGTAATGTGGTTTTCATCAAGCAATTCTTCATATTATTTTGCGCTTTAAGAGTGTTTCTATTAAATTTTCAAGAAATTGCTTGGTGTATTTTGCATCAATTCGGACTTAATTAATTTATAGTGATTAATCAGTCTTTAATTAAACTCAAATTTAGCCACAATAACCAATACCTAACAATACATTTTGCTTTTTTTTATAGTTATACCTATTAAAGGTCTCATTTTCAAATTTTTTGCTAACTCAAAATCAAATGCACGAGCAAAGTAAAATGATAATCTATAAAACTAAAAAACAGCATCAAAAACGTTTTTGATGCTCTTTAATTTACTAGCTCTTCGAAGTGTTCTTTAGAGTCGGAGTTCCTGTTAATGTCTCCGCCTTCCTACCCACTACAATGCGCCAATAACACAAATCAAAAATCTACAACCCCTAAAAAGGTGTTTTTTTTTATGTTGCTATAAACTGGGTTATTGGTATAATTATGTTAGATTGGATGTGATTTTTAAATGTATCGGCATTTAGGAATGGGTACGAAGGGAGACTTCGCAGGAGTTTATATTTTGTAATAGTATTTCAATTACCCCCCTTTTTAAGATTCTAAACCACTCCTAAAGAATATTAATCACATTAATTTTGCTTAATATTAATTTTTATTAACCAATTTTATACAACTCAAAATGAAACATTTATTTACTACATTATTTGCTTTATGTTTATCATTAACAGCAGCAAATGCGCAAGAAAATGCTACGGAAAAAGCACCACAAGAAAAAGTAATGACTAAAGAAGAAAAACAAGCTGCAAGGGAGAAAAAAGAAGCTGATTTAATTGCTGCTTTCAATGAAGCTGGTCTAACGATTGAAGAACAACAATTTTATAGAAAATGCGCAGCTGAACGATCTGAAAACTTAAAACAACTCAAAGCTGACAATTCATTGACAGCTGAAGAGAGAAAAGCAAAAGAAAAAGAGATCATTATTGCTTCGAACGATAAATTGAAAAATCAAATAGGGGATATAAAATTCAAAGCTCTTAAAAGTGCTCAGAAATTGAAAAGTTAAGCCCTAGCTAAATAATTTTAACTAAATCCATAAAAAAAACCATCAACTTATAGTTGATGGTTTATTATTTTATAAAAGAAAAAATTTAAAGAATACTAGGAATTCCTACGATTTCGTTAGTATCTGATAAATAATCCACACCTTCGAACCCGAAACCAAAAAGATTCAAGAAATCTTGTTTATAACCTGGTAAATCTCCAATTTCAGGTAAACTTTCCGTAGTAGCTTGTTGCCATAAAGTGGCTACTTTTTCTTGAATATCGTCACGCATTTCCCAATCGTCCACTCTAATTCTACCTTTTTCATCGGTTGGAATTGTTGAACCAGTATATAATCTTTCGTAATACAATCGTTGAATTTGTTCGATACAACCTTCGTGAATTCCTTCTTCTTTCATTATTTTATACAACAAGGAAATATACAACGGAATCACAGGAATCGCTGAACTGGCTTGGGTTACCAAAGCTTTATTCACCGAAACAAATGCCTCTCCATCAATAGATTTTAAACTATCTGAAATCGAGAAAGCAGTAGCTTCAAGATGATCTTTGGCACGACCAATGGTTCCCTTTCTATAAACCGCTTCGGTTACTGATGGCCCAATATAAGAATAAGCAACCGTTTTAACTCCAGGAGCAAGCAAATTTTCAGCTTTCAGTGCCTCCATCCACATAGACCAATCTTCGCCACCCATTACGGCAACAGTATTGGCAATATCATCGTCTTGACACGCTGCAATACTAATATCGGTAACGATTCCGGTATGAAAATCGACGGTTTTATTCGTGTAAGTGGCTCCAATGGGTTTCAAAACCGAACGATGCAAAACTCCTGTAACAGGATGCAAACGAACAGGCGAAGCCAAACTATAAATTACCAAATCCACCTGACCCAAATCCGCTTTTATCAAGTCTAACGTTTGTCTTTTAATTTCATTTGAAAACGCATCTCCATTGACACTTTTAGCATACAAACCCGCTTTCTGAGCTTCATTTTCAAAAGCTGCCGAATTGTACCAACCTGGCGAACCCGGTTTTCCTTGTAATGGAGGTTTTTCAAAAAATACACCAATTGTTGCAGCGTCAGAACCAAATGCTGCCGTAATTCTGGATGCCAAACCGAATCCTGTTGAAGCTCCAATTACTAAAACTTTTTTTGGTCCATCGATAGTTCCTTTTGATTTGATGTAATCTATTTGATTTTTTACACTTTGTGCGCATCCTTCTGGGTGCGATGTCACACAAATAAATCCTCTCATTCTTGGTTCTATAATCATTGTTGTTTATTGTTTATAGTTTGTTGTTTATTGTTTTTTTATGCTTTGCGACAAATATATAGTATAATGACTAATTCAACAAGGCTTTTGCGTGGTTTAATGCGGAATCCGAAACGACAGTTCCTGATAACATTTGAGCAATCTCGACAATACGCTCTTCGCTAGATAATAATCGCAATTCCGATTGAGTATCCTCGCCAATGGTTGCCTTAGAAACCTTGAAATGTGCCGTTCCTTTTGCAGCAATTTGTGGCAAATGGGTAATGGCGAATATTTGCATCGTCTGACTCATTTCTTTCATAATTTCGCCCATTCTATTGGCAATTTCACCAGAAACTCCTGTGTCGATTTCATCAAAAATCAAGGTTGGCAATTTTGAATATTGTGCCAAAATTGCTTTTACAGCAAGCATAATTCGTGACATTTCGCCACCTGAAGCTACTTTTTTCAATAATCCGAAATCGGTTCCTTTATTGGCAGAAAACAAAAACTGAAGTTCGTCTTTTCCGTTTTCGAAATAGGTTGAAGATACGTTCAAATCCATTTTAAAACGAACATTTGGCATTCCTAAAGTCTCTAAAATTGAAGTTAGTTTCTGAGATAATACAGGAACAGCTGCTGCTCTTTTATCATGAATGGCTTGCGACAAAGTATCTAAAGCTTCTGTTTTTTGCTGAATAGCATCGTTCAAAAAAGCAATATCATGTTCCAAATTTCCTAATTCTAAAACGGAGTTTTCCAATTTGGTTTGAATTTCTAACATCTCATCAACTGTCGAAACTTGGTGTTTCTTTTGCAAATTATAAATCAATTGCAACTTCTGACTAATCAATTCCAATTGTTCTGGATCATTGATAAGCTTTTCAGAACATCGATTTAATTCAATAGAAATATCATCAAATTCTATCGCAAGGCTAGTAATTCTTTCTACTATCGAAAAATATTCTGGTGAAAAAGAGGCGATTTTTTGCAAAGAAAATTTAATCTCTTTCAAATTGTGTAAGACTCCTATTTGTTCTTCATTGGCAATAGCCAAAGATTTATCTATAGATTCCTTAATGATTTCGACATTATTCAACTTCTCAAAATCAGCTTCAAGTGATTCTTGCTCACCCGATTTCAAATTTGCTTCAACTAATTCGTTCAATAAAAAAGTATTGTATTCCTGTTCTTTGTAGGATTCAGCTTGTTTTTTAAGGAGTGAATTCAACTTTGATTTATCGGATTTATAGCTTTTTAAAAGCGTTTGATATTCTAAAATACTTTCCTGATTAGCAGCAATGGCATCAATAATTTCAAATTGGACTTTCTCTTCTGACAATTCCTGTGTTTGATGTTGGGAATGAATGTCTATCAAAAACAAACTCAATTCCTGTAATTCCTGCAAATTCACTGGACTGTCGTTGATAAAAGCCCTAGATTTTCCAGAAGGAAGAATTTCACGACGAATAATAGTTTCGTTTTCGTAATCTAAATCGTTGGCTTCAAAAAAGGGAAGTAAATTGTATTTAGAGATTTGAAATTGTGCTTCGATGACACATTTTTCTTCTTTGTTTTTGAGGGATGTCAAATCGGCTCTTTTTCCTAAAACTAATCCTAAAGCGCCTAAAATTATGGATTTTCCAGCACCTGTTTCTCCTGTAATAATCGAAAATCCTTTCGAAAAATCGATAGATAATTTTTCTATTAAAGCATAGTTTTTTATGGAAAGGGAGGTTATCATTTGTTTGGTGTTTTTTCTTGTTATTTATGGTAAAAATAACTACTTCTTCATTGATTGAACTTTTTCAACTGTTATTATTTGATTGCTTTCAATAACTTTTACAGTTGGTGGGTTCAGAAAATTGGAACTTTTTTAACTCTGCGATTAATTCATCAAAATCGTCACTTGTTGCCACAACTACGCTATCTAAACCAATTATATCTCCACTTTTAATTTTTGCTTTTACACTTTTAGCCTCTTTTTCTTCTAAAGTAACCAAGAAACACAATGCTTTTCTGTTAACATATTTCAAAGCAATTGCTTCTAAATCGGCTTGTTTGTATCTTTCTCTTAAACTTGTTTTTGCAGAAATACAAATTGGCCCTCTTTCAGTAGTATAAAACATTAAATCATAAATTACATTGGGAACAAAAACAACTTTTGAACTCATATATATTGGCAATATACCTTCCCTAACAAATAAAGTGGCAAGAACATATTCAAATATTTTCCCATTCAAATTATTATTTCCTTCTGGATGTTTTTGATATGCTTGCCAATAAATTCTTATATAATCAGATGGTTTTTCATATTTTACCTCCATAAAGTTTGGAAATAAACTGTCGAATATGGCTTCCGATTTTATTCTATTACCGACTTTTGGGTTTTGATTTATTATTTGGTTGTGAATTATATCTGTCATTTATTAAAAATATTTATATGGTGATATTCTAAAAATTCAAGAGATGGAATAAATCTATCAGGTAAAGATATCGGTTGATTTTCATATTCAATAAAATATTTCTGAATGTTAATTTCTTTCTTCTTTTGCAGAATTGCATCTGAAAGTTTAACTTTAAAATCAGTTGTAATTGTGATTAATCCTTTGTCGAACGCCTTGTCATGTATACTGTTTAAACAAATACCATTTTTTGGATTTAATCTTTCTTGTTTGTTTTTTGACCACGGAATTATATGACTTGCAGTTAATAATGAAGTAATTGAAATTCCTGTTATACAGCATTTTTCATTGTAAGAAGCTAAAATCCTTTGTCGGAATTCATTTTGATTGACTCTTGTTTTAACTAATCTTATTTTGTCTTTTCCTTCTAAATATTTATAATCATCTTCCATTTCAATTATTTCATCAATAGGTTTGTTTTTAATAACCGAAAGTATTGACAAACTATCAAGTGCTAATTTTTCCCATTTCCCAAAATATTCATTCCAAATTTCTTTATCCGATGAACTTGCGGCACTTTTTCCTTTATTACCGATTTTTTGTTTTTCGGAATCAAGACTTGTAAAATTCATTAATTTATAAGCCAAAGCAGCCGGTGTCCTATTAATTATTGGGGCTATTTCACTGATTAATGAATTAGAACTACCGCTAATTTTATTATAAGGTATTTTCCAATAAAGATTTAATGCAACTATTAATTGCTCTTTATTCCAATTATCTCTCGCCATTACTTATTTCAATTACTTCAAGATGACTTACACAATAGTCTGAAAATATTTCATCAAAAAGCTCTTTTTTAAAATCCGAACTTCCTAACAATATTGTTGAAAAAACTTCAACCCTATCATCAACACTTAATTCATTTAAGCATTCATCGTTTCTGAAAAAAAACATAAAATCATCTCTTGTTATTTTCTTTTGACTTATTTCTTCCATAGTTAGGTAAATTATGCGTTAGGGATTGAAGTGAAAATCCTTTTTGGCGATTTTTCTTCGACAAAAAGATTGCAACATAAAGCCCGACCCGATAGGGAAACGCCCAGATATACATTATTAAAACTATAATTTTCGGGAGTTGGAAACGGAACATTTTCTACTTCAAAAAGCAATTGTTGTAGCGCAATATCCGCCGCATAAGAAAAATTTTCTTCCTCTTGTTTATAGGAAATTAATTCTTCCAAAGCTTTTAATGCATCTTCTTTGTAATGTTGTGCAACACCATTATTGATGTTATGAAGATAATGAGTCAAGACTGCCTTTTTATTATTATCGGGCTCAATAAGCCTTATTTGAAAGCGTTTGCCATCAAATTCATCAATGCTTATTTTTTCGTTAAACTTCATTGGTTTTTTATAGGATTCAAAAATTATAAATGTTTTATTCTGAAAAAATTAATATTTAATACTTGCCCATTTACTGGAGTTCAAGGGCGAAGTTTTATTCAAACTTTCGACTAAATCAGTAATGGTAATACTAGGTCCACCCGAAAAAATAGAAACAATTTCATCGGACTTGGCATCAAAAAACACACGGGTCAAGAACGCATTTGGCTTTACTGTATTTAATTTTCCAACATTGAGTAAAGACAATTTAATTTTTTCTTTGGCTGCTTTCAAATCCTGAGTCATTAGATCCAAACCGGTGTGATATTGCAAAGACGATTGACGCAAGTCTTCATAAACTGGGGACAATAAATCATTTACCAAAAAATACCTGCTGGTTAACCCGTCTGACAAACTCCAGCCTTTATAACCACTTTGTTGGGCTACATTGGAAATATTTTGAGCAGTTTCAAAAAAAGAATTTCCGCCTGAGGGTACAAATGTGTCGGCATCCATTCCTAAAATAATGTAACTGTAAAAAGAAATTACAGAAACCAAATTCGATTCAAACTCGGCCGGATTGAAGAGTAAAGGTTGAAATTCAGTATAATTAAAACTAAAATCTTTGTCGTTATAGTTTAAAATTGGAGTGGAGTAGGTTGAATTGTAAACCAATCTTGACGATTGGACTGTAATTGTAGCGGTATATCTATCTGAATCATAAGCCGATAGTACGATATCCATTGAGCAATTGATTTTTTCATTTTGTTTGTATAATTGTCCAGTCCATTGGGTTTTATTAACAAATTCACTCAATGCAGTTTGAAGTGTTTTGAAAACTTGCTGATTTGCATTGGACAACTTTTGTGTATTTACCGTAATGGTGCAATTTAACTCTTGAGCATTAGCAAAACCAAATGTAAAGAGAAAGAAAAAAACAATTATTCTAGTCATAAAAATGGGCTATTATTTTGTTTAAAATATCATCGGCAACAGCTTCTTTCGATTTTAATTCCATTGGTTCTACCTTGAAATTCTTATCGATAAAAGTGATTTTATTCGTTGGTTTCCCAAAACCTGCTCCTTCATCTTGTAATGAATTAAGAACAATCAAATCTAGGTTTTTTTTCTGGATTTTCGACTTTGCATTTTCAATTTCATTTTCAGTTTCTAGAGCAAATCCGATTAAGAACTGATTTATTTTAATTTCACCCAAAGAAGCTAGAATATCTTGTGTTTTTTCGAGTTCGATAGTAAAATCAGTTGCTTCCTTTTTAATTTTTTGAAGGGAAACATTTTTTGGCTTATAATCTGCTACTGCTGCTGCTGCAATCATCACTTCAACATCGTTAAAATAGTGATGACAAGCATCATACATTTCCTGAGCCGAAACTACAGGAATCACTTTTACCAAATGATTTTCGATTTTTAAATGAGAAGGTCCAGAAACCAAAATTACTGAAGCTCCCAGATTTGCAGCACTTTGAGCAATATCAAAACCCATTTTGCCTGTTGAATGATTTCCTATAAAACGCACAGGATCTATTGCTTCGTATGTTGGCCCTGCTGTAATTAGTATTTTTTTTCCTTTGAGAGGTAATTTTTTTTCTAAATCGGCTTCTAAAAAGGCAACTATATGTTCCGGTTCAGACATTCTTCCTTCGCCAGACAAACCACTTGCTAATTCGCCAGTTTCTGCAGGAATCATAGTGTTGCCAAACAATTTTAATTTATGAAAACTCTCCAATGTAGACGGATGAATGTACATATCCAAGTCCATTGCTGGCGCAAAATAAACCGGGCATTTTGCCGATAAATAAGTAGCGATTAGAAGATTGTCGCAAGTGCCATTTGACATCTTAGACAAAGTATTTGCTGTAGCTGGAGCAATAACCATCAAATCGGCCCAAAGACCCAATTCAACGTGACTGTTCCATTTTTCGTTCTCCTCATCCTGATTGTAAAAACTGGAATAAACAGGATTTTTGGATAAAGTGGATAAGGTAAGTGGCGTTATAAAATCCTTAGAAGCAGGTGTCATTATCACTTGGACATGTGCACCTGCTTTTATAAAAAGTCGAACTAATGTAGCTGTTTTATAGGCTGCAATTCCACCGGATATTCCCAGTAAAATTTTTTTTCCACTTAAAACTGACATTTATAGCGTTTTATTTGGTTCCTTCTCTGTGGTAGATTTTACCTTCTAACCATTCTTGAACTGCTAAAGCGTGTGGTTTAGGCAATTTTTCGTAAAACTTAGAAACCTCAATTTGTTCTTTGTTTTCAAAAACTTCTTCAAGACTGTCATTGTAAGTCGCAAACTCTTCCAATTTTTCGGTCAATTCTTTTTTGATTTCAGAATTGATTTGATTGGCTCTTTTGGCCATAATAGTTATGGCTTCATACACATTTCCAGTAGGTTCTTCAATAACATTTTTATTGTATGTTATTGTGTTTATAGGAGCATTTGTCTTTCTTAAATCCATGACTTTATTTATTATTTAGTGAAATTTTTTAATTCGGTTTCAATTCGAGCCAACATATCATCGGCTGTTTTTTTGTATTTAGTATCTGGTTTAAATTTAATTAAACTAGTATAAGCAGTTTTGGCTATGTTTAATCGTTCTTCCATTTTATAAGATACACTGTTTATTCCTATTTGATAAGCAGAATCATACTTATAGAACAAAGCATCTTCTTTGTATGGTGTTCCTGGATAATCAGAAACAAAGTTATCAAGAGCTACCATTGCTGCTTTATACTCCATAATGGTATTGTACTGCTTAGCATTTTCATAGACTTTTCTCTCAATTTTATCATTCAATTCTCTAAGCGTTTTATTGGCCTCTGCAACATAGCTTGAATTAGGATAAGAATCTATAAATCCTTGCAACTTGTCTATCGCTTTGAAAGTATCAACTTGATCTAAACTATAAACTGGCGAAAGTTTTGAAAAACATTTTGCTCCTAAATAAGCTGCTTCTTCGATTTTTTCGCTTTTTGGATAACCCGAAGTAAAACTTTCAAATTGATATGCCGCTAAATAAAATTGTTTGGTATTATAATAAGACATAGAAAACATATAAAATAATTTCTCTGCCTGAGGTTTTCCTCTATAAGCAGGTGCTATTTGTTCGATAAGCCGAATGGCATCATTATATTTCTCTGCGTCATACAATTTTGTAGCCATTTCAAATTTTACAGCAACATCTTCTGTTTTTAGTGCTTTTTGATATTCACTACAAGAGACGAAAAAGGCAACAATAAGGATTAACGATATTATTTTTTTACTCACAATTTTATATTTTTTTTTGAGTTCGTGACCCGAGCCATTTTGGCGAACAGATGAAATAATCT
>JAYVIK010000099.1:0-15456 GCA_043770265.1 Flavobacterium sp.
TAAAATTAGTGCAATTCAATTTTAAATTTGATAGAAATTAGTGATAATTAGTGTAATTCGTGGCTAACTTTTTTTTCTTTTTTTTAAAAGCGAATGCCCCGTCTTGCCTTGGGATTAATTCTTTCGATAAAATCTTTTATAAATTACTTGTTTTGATTTTTATATTAGTTACTTTGTTCAATAATATTTATGTAATTGTATTCTAATTTTTTGTTCTGATGAGAGTTAAACGAACGTACCCCAAAATACCATTATTGATTTTTTCGTCAAGTGTATTTTTTATAATCCTCTTTTTTGCTCTTTTTTATTATACAAAACAAGTAGAACAACAAGTTTTTAAAAATTCAAAGGAACAGTTTGCTAATGAAGTTAATAAATTGTTGATTTTGGATTCAAAACCAATAGATGTAGCCATAATTAATGACACTGGATGGGATGAATTTGTGGATTTTATAGAGACCAGAGACACAATCTGGTATAAAGACAACGTTGGAAACGAAATTGATACCTACGATGTTGATTATTTAATCACCTACGATAAAAATAAAAAATATGTAATTCATACGGCTTCTTCCAAGATTAAATCTTTCGATTTTATTCCAAAACAAGCTATGACCAATCTCCATAAAACGGATTTAAGTCGGTTTTACTTGAAAATACCCGAGGGAATAATTCAAGTTACAGGAGCTTCAATACACCCATCGAATGAATCGAAAATAAATGTGGTAAAACCGTTTGGCTATTTTTTTGTTGTTCGACTTTTAGATAAATCGTACCTAAAAAAATTAGAGGAATTGACGAATTCACAAATACATTTTGTTAATTCTCCAAAAGATACTGTTATTGGCAAATACCAAATTTATACTACAATAGGTTTAAACAACAATCAAAATAAGGAGGTGACAATGATGCTTTTCGAGCGAAATTTTGATGTTTATTTTGAAAATACAATCAATATTTTGTACTTTATAATAGCAGCTTTTTTTATAAATTTCATATTAACTTTAATTTTTACAAAAAAATGGGTCTTTAATCCATTACGTTTAATCACTTTAATTTTGGAAACGGGTGAAAAAAATGCAATTAAAGAATTGAATTCAACTACAGGTGAGTTTAGAAACATAGGTAACCTGTTCGAAGAAAACAATAAACAAAAAAAGGAATTAATTAAATCTAAACTAAAAGCAGAAGAAAGTGATAGACTTAAATCTTCTTTTCTTGCTAATTTATCTCACGAGATTAGAACTCCAATGAATGCCATAAATGGTTTTACGGATTTATTAATCAATACAAAATTAAAAAAAGATGAAAAATTAGAGTATTTAAAAGTAATTGAAAAAAGTGGAAAAAATTTGGTTTCTATAATTGATGACCTTATTGAAATGTCAAAAATAGAATCCAACCAAACCACACCCAATTTTACAAGTGTAAATTTAGAATCTTGTATCAATGAATTATACGAAACCATAAAAATTACTATTCCAAAGTCTAAAGAAATAGATTTCAGAATAATCAAAAATCAACAATCTCTACCCGTTACTATTATTACTGATGAAATTAAATTAAAGCAGGTTATTGTTAATTTTGTAAATAATGCCATTAAATTTACAGATGTAGGGTATGTTGCTTTTGGTTATGAAGTTGACGAAATAAATAGCAAAATCATTTTTAAAATACAAGATACAGGGCTCGGAATAGATATTGATGATCAAAAATATATTTTTGATCGTTTCAAAAGAATTGACAGTGAATTATCTGTTAAGGCTGGGGGTTTAGGGCTAGGTCTGGCTATTTCTAAAGCTTATGTGAAAATGATGGGAGGAACAATTTCATTAGAATCTAAAGTTAATGAAGGCTCTACATTTTCATTTTCAATTCCTTTGGAATATAACAAAGAGCAAAGAAGTACAAAGAGACCTACAAAAAGTACTATTCATTTAAAAAGCAAAGAAGCTAGAACCATCTTAATCGCTGAGGATGATAATATTAATTTCCTGTTATTTCAAAAAATAGTGAAACACACAAATTATACTATTATCAGAGCAGTAAACGGTCAAGAAGCTGTAGCTATTTGTAGTAATAATCCAAATATTGATTTGGTTTTTATGGATATAAAAATGCCTGTAATGAATGGTTATGAAGCATTAGAAAAAATAAAAGTCATACGACCAGAATTAATTGTGATTGCCCAAACAGCTTATTCATCTGCTGAAGATGAAGCTAGAATCTATAATTCTGGATTTTATGCTTACATCACCAAACCCATCAATAGAGAAAAATTATTTGAATTGATTGACTACGTTTTTCTAAATAAATAATAATCTTTTTTAAAATAATTGTAGCATATTTTCGATGACCTAAAATAAAGCGTGTTCAGTTTTTTAATATTAAAAATCTATTAAAAATAGGAAATGAAATCAGATTTTGAAACCCTTTTGGAGGATTTTGAATTGTATTGGTATTCAAAACCCGCAAATACATTGAGGGAATTTGGGTTGTTGGCTTTGTAATTAAAAATGATTACTGAATAGTCATATTATTCAATCATAATTGATTGTGATGAAGTAATTAAACGATAATTTATGCTAATTTTTTTTTTAAAATTAAATTTGTAGTATATTAGGGGTTATTTTACATCAATTTCATTTTTTAACCCCCAAATTCTAATGAAACCCCTACTTAAGAAAACCTACCCCAAAATTTTATTCTTGTTTCTTTCTTCGAGTGTTTTTTTTATACTCCTATATTTTGCTCTTTATGTCTATACTAGGAAAGTTGAATCGCAAGTGTACACCGCTTCAAAAGTTCAATTGTATAATGAACTACAAAGTTTTTTGATTTTAGACTCAAAACCCATAACTGTTGCCATAAATAATGATTCTAATTGGGACGAATTTGTAAATTTTATTTCAACTAAAGATGCCAATTGGTTTAATGAAACCATAGGAAATGAACAAGAAATATATAAGGTAGATTATTTAGGCGCTTACGACCAAGAAGGGGAATTTATTATTAAAACAGCCTCTTCTAAAATAAAATCGATTGATTTTGTTCCCAAACAAGCGATGCTACAGCTCAATACATCTGGCTTAAGTAGGTTTTACATGAGGATTCCAGAAGGAATTATTGAAGTTTTTGGGGCATCCATACATCCTTCGAATGATCCTTTTAAAAATAAAACAAAACCATCAGGCTATTTTTTTGTGGCTAGACTTATGGATAAAAATTTTCTATTAAATTTAGAAAGTTTAACCAATACGCATATCAATTTTGTTGAAAATGTCCAAGAAGCTGAAAATGACAAACCGCACATTTCTGCAACAATTGTATTAAAGGACTTCGAAGGGAATAGGGTAACTACATTATTATTCAAGAGAAATTATGATGTCTATTTTGAAAACTTGGTAATAATCCTTTATTTGATATTCGCTGCTTTTTTTATCAATTTTATAGTTAATTTTATTTTTACCAGAAAATGGGTCTATTCTCCACTGAATTTAATTACAAATGTACTAGAAACCGGAGATACAAAAGCGATTCAAGAATTGAAAACAACAACAGGTGATTTTAGATACATAGGCAACCTTTTTGAACAAAACAATGAGCAAAAAACAGAGTTAATTGAAGCAAAACTAAAAGCGGAAGAAAGTGATAGACTTAAATCCTCTTTTCTGGCCAATTTATCACACGAGATTAGAACACCGATGAATGCCATTAATGGTTTTGCCGATTTACTAATGAACACTACATTAGAAAAAGATGAACAATTACGGTATTTAAGAGTAATCGAAAAAAGCGGAAAAAATTTGGTTTCCATCATTGATGACCTTATTGAAATATCAAAAATTGAATCGAATCAAGTTACCCCAAATTTGACTACTCTAAATTTAGAAACTTGCATCAAAGAATTATATGAGACTATAAAAATCGCTATTCCAAGTACTAAAGAGATAGATTTCAGAATATTTGAAAATCTACAACCTTTACCCCATAATATTATTGCTGATGAAATAAAATTGAAACAGGTTCTTGTTAATTTGGTTAATAATGCCATTAAATTTACCGATAAAGGCCACGTAGCTTTTGGGTATGAAGTTGACGAACAAAATGCCAAAATCGAATTTAAAATACAAGACACAGGCATTGGAATTGATAAAGATAAGCATCAATATGTTTTTGATCGTTTCAAAAGGCTGGATAGCGAATTATCTGTTCAAGCCGGAGGTTTAGGATTAGGATTGGCAATATCTAAAGCTTATGTTGAAATGATGGGAGGGACAATTGCTTTAGAATCTAAAGTTAATGTAGGTTCTACTTTTTCATTTTCAATTCCTTTAGAATACGATGCAGCGGAAAGAATTACAAAGAAATCTACCATAATTACTGTTGAATCAAAAGGGAATGAACAGAAAACTATCTTAATTGCTGAAGATGATATTTTTAATTTCATGTTATTTCAAAAAATGATAGAACCCTATGATTTTATTATTCTCAGAGCGGAAAACGGACAAGAAGCAGTGGCTATTTGTAGTGCAAATCAAAATATTGATTTAGTTTTTATGGATATAAAAATGCCAATTATGAACGGTTTAGAAGCATTTGAAAAAATAAAAACAATCAGACCACAATTGATGGTAGTTGCCCATACTGCTTATTCGTCTGCTGAAGATGAAGCTAGAATTTATGATGCTGGATTCTATGGTTACATAACCAAACCCATTAATAGAGAAAAATTATTTGAATTGGTAGACGATATTTTTCTGAATAAAAAATAGTTTTTTTAATAATTTTAAACTTTTTAATTACTAATAACATTATAATGGGACAATATAAAAAATCAGTAATAAATTAACAATTGTTTCTTAGCATATTCTTAATTTTTTTATAAATTGCGTTTTTAAAACTAATCATATTGAAAATTAAATACTTAATACTACTTCTTTTTACAACCATAGTAACTTTTGCTCAGAATAGCAATAGTTTTGATATAGCTAGAAAGGGAAGCCTATCCGATATGAAATTACTATTCGAAAAGGATAAAAATAGTATCAATGCTATCGATGAAAAGGGTTCAAGTATGCTAATTCTAGCTTGCTACCGTGGAAATCATGAAGTCGCACAATTTTTGGTTGATAATGGTGCTGACTTGAATTATGTTTCCACTAACGGAACTGCATTAATGGCTTGTGTTTTTAAAAACGAGTTTCAATTACTTGACGACTTGCTGCAAAAAAAGGCTAATATTGATTTGACAGATGCCAACGGACAAACCGCTTTAATGTTAGCAGTTCAATTAAATAATGTTCAAATGGTCAAAAAAATAGTTAGCTCGGGCGCCAACAAATCACTAAAATGCAAACAAAACAAAACAGCTTTCGAATATGCTGTTTTTTCCGGTAATGAACAGATTATTAACATACTTAAATAACAAACGATGAAAAGAAAATTACAATTAATTGTATTGCTATTTGCAACTAATTTTGGCTTTGCTCAATTTACAACTGGAGAAGTAGTACTTAATGGGACATTTACCGCTAAAATTGACACTGATGCTAGTCTAGTGACCATAACATTAAAAGGACCTAGTGCCTCTTGGCTAGGAATTGGCTTTGGTGGTACTGCTATGTCCTCTGCAACCGACATGTTTATTTGGAACGATACTTCAAACAGAGATTATACACCATCAGGAGGAAGATCCGAACCTAGTCCAGATTCAAATCAAAGTTGGACTATTACTTTTGATAATGTTGTTTCAGGTTTGAGAACTGTTGTTGCAACACGAGCGCTAGTATCAAGTGGAGATTACACTTTTGCAAACAGTAACACCTCCATTCCCATTATATTTGGCCGTAATTCATCTTCAACGACTTTGGGAGATGGCCATGACGCACGCGGAGGTCGAACATTAACGCGAACATCACTTGGAGTTGAAGATTTTTCTTTAAATGCAACTTCTGTTTATCCAAATCCTTCTTCTGGCGAGTTTTTTATTAAAACAAAAACAAATCTATCAAAAGTAAATTTTTACAATCAAACGGGGGCTTTGGTCAAAACTATTGATGTAAAAGATGATTCGCGAGAAGTTAAAGTGGATGTAACTGGAATCCAATCGGGAGTTTATTTTCTAGAATTACAAAATGCTTCTGAAAAATCTTGGAAAAAGGTAATCGTTAATTAGAGAACACCAATCTATAATTCACAACATTTATTTTATTTTAATTTCTATTTAACTAAGCAATGAGTAAAAAACTAAAAATAGTCTTGATATCATTGGTCGTTATATTAATTGTAGGTTTTCTATCGTACAATTATATAATGACTGGAGGAGCTAGAGATTTAGAAAATGAAAAATCTGAGTTTACGGTATCGGCAGTCAGTGTTTTTGGGGAGTTTTCTGCCAACTCGGAAACGGCTACTGCAAAATACATCAATAAAGCGGTTGAAATCTCTGGGAAAGTCACCAGTGTCAATGGAAATTTAATTATATTAAACGAAAAGGTTTCTTGCCAATTACTAGTTTCAGAAAAAGTAGCACTCAACAGTCAAGTAAAAATAAAAGGAAGAGTTACCGGTTATGATGACCTTTTGGAAGAATTAAAATTAGATCAATGTTTAATCTTAAAATAGAATTGTAAATGAATATATCTAAAATTACTTTCTTAGTATTATTTCTTTTTTCGTTCGTTCTTACCTATGCGCAAGAGGACTTATTTAAGGAATTAGATAACGACAGCATTCAAAAAAAAGAAATTGCAGCTGCAGCGTTCAAAGGATTACAGGTTTGTACAATGCAATCTACAAAATTGGCTTCTAAAGGTGAATGGTATTTTTTGATAGCTCATAGATTTGGAGATCTAACAGAAGGATTTGATAATTTCTTTGGATTCGATAATGCAAATACAAAAATAGGTGGACTTTACGGAGTATCAGATTGGTTGACAGTTGGATTTTCTCGTCATACATTAGACAAAAATTATGAGTTTTCTGCAAAGTATAAGTTTGCGAATCAAGAAGTGAATGGTTTTCCAGTGACAATTGTAGGTTACAATACAATGGATATTAATTCTCAGTTAAGTGAGGATGAATTTCCGCTACTAAAAACATCTAATCGATTTGCTTTCAGTACACAATTGCCCATTTCAAGAAAATTTTCCAATACTTTTTCAATGGAATTGAATCCCATTTACATTCATAAAAACCTGTATGAACCCTTGTTTGAAGAAGTCGATAATTTTCTTTTGGCATTAGGAGGAAGATATAAAATATCTAAAAGAATTAGTATTAATGCGGAGTATGCCGTTCGATTGAATGCAAGAAAAACCAATTTGTATCATAATCCCGCAACAATTGGTATGGATGTAGAAACAGGTGGACATATTTTTCAATTGGTTTTTTCGACCAGCCAGGCGATGAACGATATCACTTATTTTACAAATGCTACTGGAATTACAGAAGGAAAAGGAATTTATTTTGGGTTTAACTTATACAGGGTATTTTAAATTATGAAAGCAATAAAAATTATTATTTTTTTGTTCGTTGGCATTTGCATTATCTTTTCTTGCGATTCCGCAACCTATGACGAAATTGCGGGAGAAGAAGTCGCTATTCCTACTTACAATAACAATGTAAAATCTATAATAAGTAATAATTGTTTATCTTGTCATAGTGCGGCTGGCGACCAATATCCGACTATGGAAACCTACGCTCAATTGAAAGAAGCTACAGAAAAAGGAGATGTGATTTGTAGAATTGACGATCAATCTTGCGGTTCGGTTATGCCACAATCTGGAAGAATGCCTCAAACAAATATCAATACCATCAAGAAATGGGCTGCTAACGGATATCCTAATTAAATTACAAACACTATGAAAAAAGTAATAATTACATTTATTTTTTCGTTTTTCTCGATAATTCTATTTTCTCAAAAGTTAATGACGCGATCAGGAGAAATTAAATTTGAAGCATCAATGCCAGCTTTTGAGGAGATAGCAGCTAAGAATAACAGTGTTTCTTGTCTTTTTGATTCATCAACAGGTGAAATAGCTGTTTTAGCATTAGTAAAAGGGTTTCGATTTAAAGTGCCATTAATGGAAGAGCATTTTAATGAGAATTATATTGAAAGTGATCAATTTCCGAAAGCAACATTCAAGGGAAAAGTTGCTAATTTTGATGCTTCTAAAGTATCATCAGCAAAATCCACTTTTGATGTAGAAGGCGATTTAACTTTACACGGAGTTACCAAAAAAGTGAAAACTAAAATCACTTTTGTACAATCTGGAGAAAAGCTAATTACTACTTGCAAATTTAAAGTAAAACCTATTGATTATAATATTAAGATACCTTCTGTTGTAAAAAGTAAAATTGCAGAAACTGTAGAGATTGATTTGAAATTTGACTTAGAGAAGAAATCATAAATTTATTATAGAACCCAACTACACGAATAAATTTATGTAACTCAGCATTGGATTTGGAAAAGGGTATTCTAATTTTTACTCTTTTGTTTCTGTAAGTATTGATTTTATAACCGAAGTTTCATAAACTTGGTAATTTCCTTTTTTCATCAGAATAAATTAGATAGGCTTGTAATTCGGGATGTATATGTAAAAAGACTTTAGCTTTTTCGAGTCCAAGAACTAGAACTCCTGTTGCATAGGCATCAGACGAAATACATTCTTTAGCAAAAATAGAAGCACTCAGTAGATTATTTTTAGTAGGATATCCCGTTTTGGGTCAATATGATGCGCATATTTCACTCCATCTTCAATTACGAATCTGCGGTAATTTCCTGAAGTTTCAATAGCCTTATTTTCGAGTTTGACAATCGCTTTTAATGGATTTTTCAGATTCTTTATTATCAATTGGTTTTTCAATGCCGATAGTCCAATTCTTTCCATCTGGTTTTTTTCCTTTTGCAAATACTTCACCACCAATTTCAACTATATAGGATTTTAATTTCTTGGAATTTAAAAAATCTGAAACTACATCAACAGAATAACCTTGGGCAAAGGCGTTAAAATCTAATGCTACTCTTGGATCTTTTTTGACTATTTTATTGTCTTTTAATTCAATCAATTGAAATCCAGCAAATTGCAGGATGCTGTCAATTTTTGCTTTTTCGATTTTTTGTTTTTTTTCTAGGACCGAAACCCCAAGCATTTGACAATGGATATACCGTTGGGTCAAAATCACCATTGGTATTTTTCCAAACTTCTTCGGCCTTATTAAAACAAGCTATAAAGTATTTGTCAACGAGGACATTTTTTTCATTCGAATTGATTTTCGAAATAATAGAATTATGGATATTAAAATGCCTATTTTGAATGGGTTTGAAGCCTTCAAAATAATCCATTCTTTTAATCCAAAACTCCCAATTATAGCTCAAACAGCTTATACTTCGAATGAGGATTATGACCGAATACTTGAATTAGGATTTTCGGGACATATTTCTAAACCATTGGATAAAAGTAAAATTTATGAGCTAATTGATTCGGTTTTTTGAAAAAGTTAAAATCTAGTCAAAATTAAAAACTCCATTCACTTAAGCCTGAATGGAGTTTTTAAATGACTTGCTGTTGGAAATAATTTGTTTTTACTTATTTTACGGCGAAATCATACGTGTAAACAAGTTCGTCTCTTATGAATCCCATTTTACGATACAAGCCTTGGGCAATTACATTATTTTTGGCAGTTCGCAATCGAACCAATTTTATGTCAAGTTCCTTTGCTAGTTCAACGGTTTTAAGAATTAGTTTTTCTCCTGTTCCATTATTTCGAATGGTCGAATCAACATACAAATCGTTTAAAATCAGAATTTTATTTAATAGAATAGAGGAAAATGTTTGGTAAATCAGTGTAAATCCTGTCGCTTTTTCTGTTAATTCATCGTCAAAAGCCATAAAAATAATAGCTTCGTTATTTTCTATTCTTTCTCTAAGATACGATTTGTGTTTTTCAACATTCGAAGGTTTTTTATAAAAAAGGAGGTATTTATCAAACAAGGTTGTCAATTGATCTAAATCTTGGATTGTAGCTTTTCGTATCATATTGGGTAAATTTTAATTGGTTCAGAAACTAAAATTACAATTTTTTTTTACATAATTTGAACAGAAAGAAAATAGATTATTGTATCTTCAAAAAAAGATAAATCTTTACGAGAAAAACAAATCAAAATGAATTTCAAATTTATATATAACGGCAATATTTGGCGATACCCAATTGGCAATTTTTTTTTTGCAGGAGAATCTTTTAGTATTGATTATCAATAATTTATGAATGGTAGTGCCAAAACTGGAAGACTAGAAGCGGAGCAGATAGTCAAAAAATGAAGATATAGGATTTGTATAACAAAAACAAGTAAATATTTAAGATGAATCTAATAAACTTAACCAATTTATAAACTTAACCAATTTAAACATGAAAAAAGTAATTTTAATTTTCGTATTTGCCTTGACAATCAGTATGACATTTGCACAAGAAACGGCTAAAGACACAACGACTACAGCCGAATCTGTAAAAGGAACTTGGGATTTAAACTTAGATTTAGCCTCTCGTTATGTTTGGAGAGGGCAATCTTGGGGAGGCGATTATCCTGTATCACAGCTTTATGGGACATACAATTTATCCGATAAATGGTCTGTGGGTTTGTGGGCAACCCATAACTACAAAAAAGAATATTATGATGCAGACGGAACAACTAAAGGGTATAGAGAGATTGACTTTGTATTGAATTATGTGGTAAATAATTTTTTGATAATTTCCCTACAAGATTATTATTGGCCATCAACGAATTTTCAAGAAGGTGTTACTAATAGTTTTTTTGATTATGGCAATACGAGTTCGCAAACGGTCGATTTAATGTTCATGTTTGACTTTACAAAAAAAGGTCTGCCTCTTTGGTTTACTTCAAGTACATTTCTGGCAGGAAATGATTTTAAATACAAAGATGAATTTGATGAAAAAGGCAAACAAAACTTTACCACCTATATGGAAGTAGGTTATAATTTAGATGCGCCTTTGGGCATTAGTGTAGCCCCAGTTCTTGGTGTAGTTCTCAACAACAAAGCCCGGTATTACAACTATGCAGATTATGACAAGCCTTCGTTTGTTAATTTAGGTTGCAAAGTTTCAAAAGAAATCAAATTATCCCAAAGTATTGTGATGCCAATTTGGCTAAATTATACCTATAACGCCGCTGATGCTAGAGAAAACTTAGGGCTTTTAGGGCATCAATTTCTGATTGCTGGAGTTACATTTTCCTTAAGCAAATAAAAAATGAATAAGCTTGTACGTAAAATGATTTCAAATGAAGAAAGGTTAATTTTTTTTACTTCAAAATTGGTAATTTGTTGATTAAATGAATTCATTTTGCGGTTTTGTTATAATTTTATAAATCTTCGTAAGGGTGTTTTTTATAGGGTCTAATGATTTTTTTACAGTAAAATTATCAATTATCGCAATTTTTTATTCAATTATTAGTAAAAATATCCAAAAAACAAGGGGTTTGATAAAAAATTTAGATAGTGATATAATAAAATAATTTGAATTAAATAGAGATTGTTTATTTTTTGGCTTTTATTTTTTACTTATCGATAATTCTTATGCAAATGAGTTAAAAAACTATTTTTTTAATGTTTTAGTTTTACAAAAGTTGATAAATTTGCCAACGAGATATAGTTTATTTCTCAAGAAATTTTACGAACAAATAGAAAATTTAGTTAATTCTAAAAATTATTTGGTAGTAAAAAATTATTAACAATTAAAACTAAATTAATAACTAAACTAAAACAAAAATGAAAAAATTAACTCTTATTATGACATTGATGCTCACGAGCATAGCATTTGCACAAGAAGTAGAATCAACTCCATTAGAAATTTCAGGTTCAGGAGACTTGTATTATAAGTATGATTTTTCTGGAAATCAAAACATCGGAACAAGTTTTGCAGATGAACAAAACTCAGTTTCTTTGGGTATGATTGACATTGCCTTAAAGAAAAAAACAGGAAAAGCCTCTTTCGTAGGTGAAGTTTCATTTGGACCAAGAGGTGCTGGACAATCTATTCCAAATGTGGACGGACAATCTTTTCACATTCAAAACTTGTATGCTTCGTATGCTTTTTCAGATAAGTTCAGTATGACTGCTGGTTATATGGCAACTTTTATTGGGTATGAAGTGATTTCTCCTGTAGGCAATTTCCATTACTCAACTTCTTATTTGTTCACAAACGGTCCGTTCCAAAATGCTGGTATAAAAGCATCGTATGCTTTCTCTAGCAAAGTGTCTTTGATGGCAGGTTTGTTTAACGACCAATGGAATCTTTACAAAGCCAGTCCATCGTTTGGATTAAATGCGTTTGGAGCGCAATTAACAGTTACTCCAGTAGAAGGATGGACTGCCTATATCAACCTTTTAACAGGTTCTGCTTCTGGAACAATTATAGATTTAACAACGGCTTATCAAATTTCACCAAAATTTAAATTAGGTTTGAACGTAGCTGATTTTTCAGGTACTATTGATGAAACCGGATTTACAGGTTTTGCTTTGTACCCTTCTTATGCTGTTAGCGATAAATTTAGTTTAGGTTTACGTGCTGAAAATTTTAATGTAAAAAAAGCTGGTAGTCCATTTAGCATTCCTACAACAGATGGTTTTAGTAAAATTGTTGGAGATGAATCAGTTACAGCGTTCACTTTATCAGCTAATATAAAATCAGGTGGATTAACTTTTATTCCTGAATTTAGAACAGACGGTGCTTCTGCTAATTCTTTCAAATCATCAGGAAGTACAACAATGGATTCAAAATCAGCTTCACAAGTTACATTTGCCGTGGTTTACGGATTCTAAAAAATTTAAAAATTTTTTTTTCTGCCAAGATGCTTTCTAGTGTCTTGGCAGTTTTTTTTTATTTTAATCCCAATCCCAATTTTTAAATAGTCCAAAGAGATTATGTATAATACCAATTGGATTAAAATAGTCCAATTTTTATTGAAATATACATGTCTGCCGACACGTAAGGTTGACCCGAGCGAAGCGAACAGGCGAGGCAATAGATAATCAGTTTAATTTGAAAGTTGTTAATTTGAACCTTACATTTATTTTTTCATTTAAAAGCAAATTTCTGATTCTAAAATGAAAGGATATTATGTTCAATATTTTCCTATCTGTGAAACGCACAAAATACAACTAAAGAGTTAGAGTAAATTGACTTATTACACACTAAATTTGATATAGTCTAAAAAAAAAGAGGTCTTTTGTAAAACAAATGACCTCTTTTTTTCAATATTTTTTTGAATAGTATTACTGTTTCTTATAGATGTTATAAATGGTATTAATAGTTTTTTCATCTAAAATGTTATCCACTTCTGTTTGTATATAATGAAGTTTGAAGGCTGAGATTGCTGCGGAAAGATTTTTAGTATTGTATCCTATAATTCGCAATGCTTGTTCCACATTAAAATTTGCTGGAGCGGGTTCTAAAAGTTCATCTGGCCAAATACCGAAACCATTTATAGCTAGAAGCCTCCAAGGAAATAATTTACTAGGATCGGTTTTTCGAGTTGGGGCAATGTCAGAATGACCAATAATGTTTTGTGTTGGAATATTATAATCCTTTTTGAGTTTTGTTAACAAAGCCAAAAGACTAATTATTTGCTTGTCAGAAAAGGGTTCAAATCCATTATTGTCCAATTCAATTCCAATAGATGCTGAGTTTATATCTGTATTTTTTCCCCAAGTTGCATTTCCTCCGTGCCACGCTCTAAGATAATCATTCACCATTTGCACTACTCTTCCGTCGTCGGCAATTACATAATGAGCACTTACTTGGGGTTTTGTTATTGTAAATGTTTTTAATGTTTGAGCTAAAGAATCTTGGGCAGTATGATGAATAATAATAAAATTTGGTTTTCTAAGGTTGAAATTTACAGTACTTATCCATTCTGTACTAATTCCGTTCATTAATGTTATAGGAGATTTTATAGACAGGGTATCTTTGTAATACACCAATGGATCAAACGGTGGCTCAGTTGCGGGTAAGATTGTTGTACTGCTGGTTTCTAATTTTGCAGGTTCGGTATTAGATATGGTTTCTTTATAACCTTTGAGTTGTTCTTTATAAGATTTATCGCTTGCTTTATAAGGATTTGTAGAGCAAGAAACCATGATAATAGCAAATGTCAAATAATAAAAAGTATTTTGTATTAAGTGTTTCATGCTTTTTTAGGTTTTTAATTTTAGAAAAAAACTATTTCTTTTTTTGTTTCGATTTCGTTTTTTTTGGATTCTTTCTATCTTCTTTAAATGCTAGATATTTATCTTTTTGATCTTTATTCAAAAAGTTATTTATTTTTTTATCTGTATTCTCTGAAAGTAATTGAAATTCTTTCATCTGTTCGTCTTGGGACAGATTTAACTTTAAAATTCTACCTTGTGTATTTACACTTTCGAGCAAAACATTAGATATTGCTATGGTTTGTAATTCATCGAGACTAAGTGCTGGTTTCACTTCTTCCATATATTTGGCAACAATTTCTTCATTTGGAATTTCTTTTGGTTTTTCAGGCTCACTTCTTTGATTCATTCCCCCCATTTGATTCATTCCCCCCATTTGGTTCATACCATTGTTTCTGCCAAAACCATTATTGTTGAATTGGGCAACTACTGTATTGATTGAGATCAATATAATTAAACTTGCTAAAAATTTATTTTTGCTTTTCATTTTTGGTTTTTTTATAATTGTAAATTTAAATAGGTTCTGCGAATAAATCAAATTCGGTGGCATCAATAATTTTAACCATTACAAATTCGCCCGTTTTCACATAATGTTTTGACGCATCTATAAGAACTTCATTATCAACATCTGGGCTGTCATATTCGGTTCTTCCCACAAAATGCTCCCCTTCTTTTCGGTCAATGATACAACGGAAGGTTTTTCCAATTTTCTCTTGGTTTAAATCCCAAGAAATTTGCGATTGAAGTTCCATAATTTCGTTTGCGCGATTTTGTTTCACTTCTTCAGGAACATCGTCAACCAAATCATAAGCACCTGTGTTTTCTTCATGTGAGTAAGTAAAACAACCCAAGCGTTCGAATTTCATTTCCTGAACCCAGTCTCTCAAAGTTTCAAAATCTTCTTGAGTTTCGCCAGGATAACCTACAATCAATGTGGTTCTAATGGTCATTCCAGGAACTGCTTTACGGAATTCTTGCAATAATTTGGTTGTTTTCTCTTTGGTTGTGCCACGTTTCATCGATTTCAAAACTGAATCCGAAATGTGTTGCAACGGAATATCAATATAATTACAAATCTTTGGCTCACGTTTCATAATTTCTAAAACATCCATAGGGAAACCAGTAGGGAAGGCATAGTGCAAACGAATCCATTCGATTCCTTCTACTTTTACCAAAGCTTCTAATAATTCGCCAAGATTTCGCTTTTTGTAAATATCCAAGCCGTAAT
>JAYVIK010000100.1:0-43005 GCA_043770265.1 Flavobacterium sp.
TGTATCTTTGCACCCGAAACAACGCGGGATAGAGCAGTAGGCAGCTCGTCGGGCTCATAACCCGAAGGTCACAGGTTCGAGTCCTGTTCCCGCTACTAAGAAAACCTCAAAAGAAATTTTGAGGTTTTTTTTATTGACAACATTTGTGAATTAATTTGTATCAATCCTAAAACGGATCAATCCTAAAACCTGTGGGGTTACAAAAATTGAGCATAAATATTTGTTAGTCTAAAAAGGAAGAATTCAATATTTCTAACACCTCTGAATTGGGGATCTAAACGCTTTTATTTTGGTATTGACAGATTCAGCTGACGCATTAGTGCTTCTGTTATCAAAATAATTCAATATGGTTTTGTAGTGATTGATTATTGTAAAGGATTCAGTGCTTATGTTTACTTCGTTTACCATTAACAATAAAAAAATCCGTTTAGTTAAAAAATAGACTTTCCCCAAAAGTTAGGACAAATTCATAATTTATTTTTGATAATAGCGATCTCGATATTGTATCGTCAAGGGCATTCGTTTTTAAACTTTGAGTATTAATTCTCTTTAAGTATCGTTTGCAAAGGCTTTTTGGTGTTTACTGTTTTTTGCTTTTTTTAGTGATTGTTCGCTATCTAATAGAGATATTACGATTATATTGCTGTTTTCAATTGCAGTTTTATTTCTTTTAACTTGATTGTCTTCCTTAAAAATTACATCTAAATTACAATTTAAGTTATTTTCTCAGCCCAAGTTATGATTGCATTTTTAATGCAAATCAATTCTAATAATCGAGGAATTTCTAAAATCTCGTTTCTTTTGCTTGTACTAAACTCTTCTTGTTTTCAGTGCCTATTGCAACGGATGCGAAATCGGACACTGATGACATTGATTAAGCTGGGGAAAATTCGAGAATAATTGATTGTCTAAATTGATTCCATTTTACAATTCCTTTCTGCAAAAACCGATTGATCTTCTTAAAGATTATGCGTGGGATTACATTCAGAAAACTGCAGATAAATGTTTGACATGGTAACAAAATCTATTTAAAAGTTTTTGAACACATTTGGAATAAACTCCCTCTGATTATAAAATAATTAACCGGTTTAGATATGCTCTAATCCACTTCGCAAATCAAAAAAACATAAAAAACCTATTCATTCTTTTTGTAGAAAGTACGTTTTATGATCAATCCCATTTTATTAAATGCTTTAAATAATTGACAAGAAAAGCTACAAAACATTTCTTTAAAATGCTAGATTGTTCGGTTGCAGGAGATATTAAATGACCGTATATTTAAGAAGTGATTTATGCTATTCATTATTATATATTATATATTTATGTGTAGATTTTATATTTTTTTTATAGCATTATATTTTATTTTAACAACACTATATATATTTTTATAATCACCTTTTATTTTTTGTCAAAAATCAATTTATACTTTTGAAGATACCAAGTTACACTTTTACTAATAGTGCTATAGCTTATTTTATGCTCAGAGATTTTTTGGATCCAACTTAATAAAAAAAATAATTATTTAAATTCGAAAGATCTGCTTAAAATTATATTATAATTAAAATAGCAATCGTAACAATTCTATTTCTATTAACTTCCTGCAATCCATCAAAAACAAAGCTCTTGAGTACGGACCGATTACAAAATATTTTACCTACTTCGATAAATTCGAAAAATAAAACAAATTTAAAAATGACTATACTCGACCTTACCCTAATCACAAACGAAGAATTATTTCTTGAATTAAAAACTAAAAACAGTTTGCCAAACGGCAGGATTTATTGTGAAAATAATATTTGACGTTGCAATTTGGAGCGCAGTTAAAACCAATTTTGAATAGTACTTTTATACCTTTACTATTTGGGTATTGGTTTAGAAATGTAAAACAAGATTATGATTAAAAAAGAAATTGCGCCTAGAAAGATTTAATACAAATTGTAAAACAAATTCGCAACCATAAAACTATTATCTATCTCTGTTTTCAAATGCAACAATTTCTAGATAAAAAGTGTAGAGTGCATTACCCAATTATTTATATAATAATTATATTCTTTATTGCACCAAAAACGCAAACCGTTTTTCCCGCCCAAAATGGAATTTTGAAAATCTAAAATTGAAACTTTCATTCAATAAATAATCAACTTTTTTAAATTTTAAATTTGGCATCCTAATTTACAACATTAGTCGAAAGGTATGTATTAGTCTCAAATCCTAATTTGAACCGATTGGCTGTGGTTGAAGTCGCAATTTTGCCTTGTAATTAATCAATAAAAAATTAACAATGACAACCCATTTACGAATGTTAGATTCATTTACGCCTTTCTCAATACTAACATAGTTACAAGAATAATGCTTCTCTAATACAAATTTTTACGTATTCAGGTTTAAACCCATAATCATATCTGACTTTTCTTTCCATAAAAATACCCCCAAATAGTGTCTATCTTTTTGCGGGCAGTCTAAAGACTTGACGGATTTTATTTTATAGAAGAATCAAGTCTGGATACTTAATACTCAAATCTTAATACTTTTTAAATTATGCGTAAACCAAATTTTCCAACGCAGTTTCTACATCTTCAAAAGGCAAGTTCCAAGCATCGGCGACGCCTTTGTAAAGAATTTTACCATTGGCAACGTTGAGTCCTTTTTTCAATTCTTCGTTTTCAGCACAAGCTTTTTTCCATCCTTTGTTGGCCAATTGCAATGCGTAAGGCAAAGTAGCATTGGTCAGCGCTAAAGTGGAAGTATAAGGAACTGCACCAGGCATATTCGCCACGCAATAATGAACAATGTCGTCAATGATGAAAGTTGGATTTTCGTGTGTTGTTGGTGTACAAGTTTCAATACAACCTCCTTGGTCAACGGCAACGTCAACTACTACGGTTCCGGGAGCCATTAATTTTAGCATATCACGAGTGATTAAATGTGGCGCTTTGGCACCTGGAATCAGAACTGCTCCTATAACTAAATCAGCCTGAGAAATCGCATCGCGAACATTATAATGGTTCGACATAACTGTAGTTACATTGGCAGGCATCACATCAGACAAATAGCGTAAGCGTGGTAAACTTACATCCAATATAGTTACTTGAGCACCAAAACCAGCGGCCATTTTTGCGGCTTGAGTTCCTACGATTCCACCACCTAAAACAACAACTTTTGCAGGAGGAACTCCAGGAACACCTCCTAGAAGAATTCCTTTTCCTTTCATCGGTTTTTCTAGGTACTTAGCTCCTTCTTGAATTGCCATACGACCAGCCACTTCTGACATTGGCACTAATAATGGCAAACTACGATCCGATTTTTCAACCGTTTCATAAGCCAAGCAAACCGCTTCACGTTCCATCATTGCATAAGTCAAAGGTTCAGAAGAAGCAAAGTGGAAATAAGTAAATAGTAATTGGTCTTTTTTAATTAAAGGATATTCTGAAGCAATTGGTTCTTTTACCTTGATAATCATTTCGGCAATTTCATAAACGGCTTCAATGGTTTGTAAAAGTTCGGCACCAGCTTCTTCGTAGGCTTTGTCGCTAAATCCGCTGTTTTCTCCTGCGCTTTTTTGCACATACACAAGATGTCCGTGTTTTTTGAATTCGGCTGCACCTGCTGGGGTTAGCGCTACACGATTTTCGTTGTTTTTGATTTCCTTAGGCACTCCAATGATCATACTGTTTGTGTTTATTAGTTAGAACAATAATACAATACAAAGATACTATAGAAAGAAATTATTATGTTTATTGGTGTTAAATTAAGAAAATAATAGTTTTATTTAGTATTTTTACCTAAAATATTTCTGAATTGAAAGCCTTTTGTATTTCGGAAACGAAAAAATATCTGATTTCTATTCTTGAATTTCTATTCATTTAATTATTTCTGCGCTATGATTTTAGACGAAACCGACAAAAAAATCCTCCGACTCCTTCAAGTAGATGCGCATTTGACTTTAAAGGACATTGCCCATAAAATAAATCTTTCGCTTACGCCTGTACACGATCGGGTGAAGCGTTTGGAAAAGGAAGGGATTATCGAAAAATACGTTTCGATTTTGAATAAAAAGAAATTGGGTAACAATCTTATGGTGTATTGTCAAGTAACATTGGTCAAACAAACCTATGATGTTTCGGAAGGATTCAATCAATCGATTATGAATATGCCCGAAGTGGTCGAATGTAATTTTATTTCTGGAAGTTTCGATTATATGCTGAAAATTATCTTGCCCGATATGGAAAGTTACCACAATTTCCATCAAAAAAAACTATCGGTTTTGCCTGAGGTTTCGTTGATTAATAGCTTTTTTATCATCTCGGAAGTGAAGAGTACTACTGTTTTGCCAATTTAATAGGAATAAATTTTACCGCAAATTCGCAAATTACAGATATGAATTGTTGTCTGTAATTTGCGAATCTGCGGTTTTTTTTAAATAATAATTCGAATTATTTCACCTCTTTTGTTAATCATTTCCATTTGAACACTTTGATTATCAGCTTTATTATTCAAAATTTTAGAAGCCGATTCGATGTCTTTCACTTTTACGTTGTCAATGCTCAGGATGATATTTCCGATGAGTTCTGCTTCGTATTGTTTCAGATTTTCGTTGGTAATAGATTTAATTTTCACGCCACCATCCAAATGAAATCTTGTTTTTTCGGCTGCAGCAATATTTTCTAATTCTATTCCTTTGAATTCCGTGTTGAAAAATTCGTTTTTGCTTAAAACAACAGGTAATACTTTGTTTTTCCCTTCTCTAATGAATGTGACTTCTACTTTGTCGTTAGGTCTTTTGGTATTAATATAACCCGAAAGATCGGCAAATGTGGCAACATTTTGATTGTCTAATTTGATAATGATATCGCCTTTTTGCAATCCTGCTTTTTCGGCACCCGATTTTTTCTGTACCTCTTTGATGTAAAAACCTTGGGTTTCCTTAATACCCAATTCTTTGGAAGCCATAGCATTCAATTCGCCTCCTGAAACGCCAAGAACGCCTCTTTGCACGTTGCCAAACTCCATTAAATCTTCAATAATTTTGCGGGCATTGTTGGATGGAATCGCGAAAGAATATCCGGTATAAGAACCTGTTGGTGATGAAATCATAGTGTTGATTCCAATTAATTCGCCACGAGTATTGACTAATGCGCCACCACTGTTTCCGGGGTTTACGGCAGCATCGGTTTGGATGAACGATTGAATTCCGCTAGTGTCCAAGTTTCTAGCTTTAGCCGAAATAATTCCTGCGGTAACGGTCGAATTTAAATTATAAGGATTTCCAACAGCCAAAACCCATTCGCCAATTTTCACCGCATCCGAATTGGCGAAAGCCGTGTAAGGTAATTTCTCGTCGGCAGTAATTTTTAATAAAGCAATATCCATTTTCGAATCGGTTCCAATAAGTTTTGCTGTATAGGATTTTTTGTTGTTTAGTGTGATTTCTATTTCGGACGCGTCTTTAATTACGTGATTATTGGTTACGATATAACCGTCTTCAGAAATGATTACGCCAGAACCCGTACCTACTTGTTCCTGTAATTGGTCACCACGGTAACCGTAGAAATATTCCAAGATAGGGTTGGAAACACTTTTTCTGGAAACATTTTTTACGTGAACGACTGTGTGAATGGTTCTGTCGGCTGCTTCGGTAAAATCAACAGCTTCTGCTGACAAACCTACATTTCGTCCATACGAATTTGGGGCTTGAGTAGTAATAGATTTGTTTTTTGAAAAATAGCCATTGTCGTCAAATAACAATTTATAAGAGCCCAATGTTACGGCTCCACTCAACAAGGATACTAAAAAAAGGCTTGAAAATCGTTTCATAGTTTATAGTTATTTAAGAATTTACGCTGTAAAATTAAAAATTAAGTTATTTCAAAAAAAACTGTTTAACGCTCGTTTAACAAACTTTAACGTATCATTAATATTTGTACTTTTGTACTTCTCAACCCGAAAACGAAATGCAATTAGAATTTTATAAATACCAAGGAACAGGAAACGATTTTGTGATGATTGATAACCGTACTGAATTTTTTCCTAAGGATAATGTTCAACTCGTGGCTCGTTTGTGCGATCGACGTTTCGGAATTGGAGCCGATGGACTTATTTTGTTGGAAAACGACACCGACACCGATTTTAAAATGGTTTATTACAATTCTGACGGAAACCCAAGTTCGATGTGTGGCAATGGAGGTCGCTGTTTGGTTGCTTTCGCCAAAGAGTTGAACGTGATAAAAGACAAATGTATTTTCATTGCTGCTGACGGTTTACATCACGCCAGCGTTGCCATTGACGGAATCGTTTCTTTGCAAATGATTGATGTGACCAATATTAAAAAGGAAAGTGATTATACATTTATGAATACGGGTTCGCCGCATCACGTACAAATGGTGGAAGATTTGGAATATTATAATGTAAAAGAAAACGGAGCAGCTCTTCGTTATGGTTCGTTATACGGAGCAGCAGGAAGCAACATAAATTTTGTAAAAAAAATTAGTGAAGATACTTTTTCACTTCGCACTTACGAAAGAGGTGTTGAAGATGAAACTTTGGCTTGTGGAACTGGAGCTACAGCGGTTGCTATTGCGATGAATGCTACAGGACAAACCAATGCTTCGTCTATTAAATTAAACGTGGAAGGCGGAAAATTAGCTGTTTCTTTTGATAAAAACGGAGATTTGTATACCAATGTTTTCTTGATTGGTCCAGCGGAATTTGTGTTTAAAGGAGTGATTGAGGTTTAAATATACCTCTAACTTCTAACCTCTAACTTTTAACTTCCCAAAATGATCACTCTAAAAGGCGAAAACATTTACCTCCGAGCACTCGAGCCCAATGATTTGGAGTTTGTGTATGCTATGGAAAACGACCAAAGTATTTGGGAAGTAAGCAATACACAAACACCTTACAGTCGGTTTTTGGTCAAGCAATACCTTGAAAATGCGCAACAGGATATTTACGAAGCTAAACAATTGCGATTGGCGATTTGTCAAGATGATGATTTTCCAGCACTCGGATTAATCGATTTATTTGATTTTGATCCGAAGAACAATAGAGCAGGAGTAGGCATCGTGATTCAAGGAACTGAAAATAGAAAGCAGAATATTGGTTCCGAAGCTTTGGAACTTTTAATTCGATACGCTTTTTATCATTTAAATCTGCATCAATTGTATGCAAATATTAGCACCGAAAATGAAGCTAGTATTGCTCTTTTTACTAAATTTGGATTCCAAAAAATAGGCACAAAAAAAGATTGGACTTTAGTCAATGGTCTTTATGAAGACGAGGCTATTTTTCAATTAATCAATAATCAACTTTAAAAATTTTAGTTTTGAATTTAAAAAAGCATATCACAATCGCAGCCGTCATATTTATTTCGGTATTGCTTATTTATGGAGGAATAGTGGCCAATCAAATTTTTTCTAAAAACACCAAATTTTCTGAAAAAGAATTATTTGTTCACGTGCCAACGGGTTCCACTTATGAAGATATAAAAAAAATAATTTCCCCTTTTGTAGAAAATATGGATCGTTTTGAAATGGTCGCCGATAAACGAAGCTATCCTGAAAACGTCAAACCAGGACGCTTTTTATTCACCAAAGGAATGAATAGCTACGATTTGGTTAAATCATTAAGAAGCAATGTTCCAGTGAAATTGGCATTTAACAATCAGGAACGATTGGAAGATTTTGCTGGAAGAGTAAGTTCGCAAATAGAACCCGATAGTTTGTTATTATTAAATACTTTCAAAGATTCTATTTTCTTGAAAGAAAATGGCTTTACTAACGAGAATGTTTTTGTAATGTTTATTCCTAATACTTACGAGGTGTATTGGAATATTTCTGCCGACAAATTCCGTGACAAAATGATCAAGGAATACCACAATTTTTGGAATAATGAACGAATTGCAAAGGCCGAAAAACAAGGTTTAACTCCTGTTAGCGCCACGATTTTGGCTTCGATAGTTCACAAAGAATCGGTTAAAAAAGACGAAAGACCCAGAATTGCAGGTGTTTATTTGAATAGAATGAGATTGGAAATGCCGCTTCAGGCAGATCCAACGGTGATTTATGCCATTAAAAAGAAAGACAATGATTTTCAACAAGTTATCAAAAGAGTCTTTTATAATGACTTGTTTTTAAACTCACCATACAATACCTATAAAGTGATTGGGCTTCCTCCTGGACCTATCGCGATGCCTGATATTACCGCTTTGGATGCAGTTTTAAATCCTGAAAAAAATGACTTTATTTATTTCTGTGCCAGCGTAGAGCGTTTTGGGTATCACGAATTTGCTGCTACTTTGCCGGAGCACAATTTGAATGCCAAAAAGTATTCCGATTGGATTAACGGTCAGGGAGTAAAAAGATAATTTTGAACGGCAAAAAACAATTTTATTTTTTGTTTTTGTTGGTGTTTCAAAGTGTTTTGGCACAAAATTTATTCGATACTTTTCTAAAACCTTCCGATTCTTTGAACCAGAAAAGGCAAAATTCTGTATTCATCACTGAAGCTGTTTTGGCTTCTGGAGCTTTATTTGGCTTGAATCAACTTTGGTATGCCGATTATCCCAAATCCGATTTTCATTTTATAAATGACAATTCCGAGTGGATTCAAATGGATAAAGTGGGACATCTTTATTCTTCTATCACATTGGAAGATTTGGTGAAGAAGTATTGAATTGGAGCAAAACCAGCAAATCCCTTTTTTAAAGGTTCAAAAATCCCTAAATGCTTGAACCTTGCGTTTGGATACGAAGCCGAAGGAATATAGGTAAAAAAGAAAAAAAATCTTACTCATTTCAACTCCAAAACTAGAAATAAAACGACAATTTTACCTCAGTTTGGATGTAGATTTAGCAAAAATTGAGACAAAATTCCACTTTTTAAAAACTTTTTTTTCTGTTTTTAATACCCTAAAAATTCCAGCTCCATCTCTCGAATACTCGACTCACAGCGGGTTCAAGTACTATGCTTTTTATTTTTAGAAAATATTAACAGCTTGATTTTCAGCTATATTTTTGATTTTTCGATTTAATGTGTATCTTTGTGCCGTAGAAATTTCAATACGGGACAGCGTTTGAAGAAAAACAATTTATGATAAACAAGTGGTTTTTTTATACAAGTTTAGCTCTTATAATTGCCTTTTTAAGCTCAGGTTTTAAACCCTCTGAATTAGACTCCAATGAATGGTTTCTGATTAATGAAAAAGATGGAACACATTACTTATTTCCATCTCAAAAACAAAACGATTATTCGGATTTAAATGTTCCTTATACAGGGAGATTTTTTATTGGTTACAAAGAAGCAATCGCTTTCAAAGAATCACAAGGCAAGTACAAAAAAATAAATTCTCTAGGTTATTTAGGGAAATACCAGTTTGGTACTGAAACTTTAAAAACGGTTGGAGTTCACAATAGTCGACAGTTTTTGAACAGTCCAAAAATGCAGGAGCAAGCCTTTATTGCTCTTATCTCCAAAAACAAATCAGAGTTAAAACACATTATCGAAAGATACGAAGGGCAATTGGTCAGCGGCATTCGAGTTACGGAATCTGGAATTTTGGCTGCTGCTCATCTTGGAGGAGTAGGTTCAGTAAAAAAGTTTTTTAGACATAATGGGAAACGCTATTTAAAAGACGCTTACGGAACATCGATACGAAGTTATATGAGAGATTTTGGAGGGTATGAAACTTCCGGAATTGTTGCTGATAGTAACGCAACTGTACAATAATTTTAAGTTCACACAAAATTTTTAGTCACTAATTGCTACTAATTTCCACTAATTAATTCGTAGAAATTTGTGTAATTTGTGGCTAACTTTTTTACTTCTACATCTTATGAATAATAAAGATAGTAGGACGATTGTGTAAATCAACTTGTATTTTTTTCCATTCTGAAGCTCTCATAGTTTTGATAAACTCTGTTGGCATAGTGATATCTGTTGCCACACAAATATAAGTCGAAGGGTTCAAGGCTTGAATAATATCCTCAAGCATTTTATTATTTCTATACGGCGTTTCAATAAAAATTTGAGATTGATTTTTATCCTGAGATAATTTCTCTAAGTTTTTTAAAGCAGTCTTTTTCTCGGCTTTGTCAATAGGAATATAACCGTTAAAAGCAAAGCTTTGTCCATTCATTCCAGAAGCCATAATTGCCAATAAAATCGATGAAGGACCAACTAACGGCACTACTTGAATTCCTTTCTCGTGAGCCAATTTTACTATGACAGCACCAGGATCAGCAACTCCTGGGCAACCGGCTTCGCTCATTAGACCTACATTTTCTCCTTCTAAACAAGGTTGTAGCATTTTGGAATGCTCTGAAACTTCGGTGTGTTTGTTCAGCGAACTTAATCGCAACGAGGCTTGAACTTTTTGTGGTTGTACGCTTTTTATGAATTTTCGAGCCGTTTTCTCGTTTTCTACAATGTAATCGTCAATGAAATCAATGCTTCTTTTTATGGTTTGAGGTAAAACATCCTTTGGGTCGCCCTCTTCTCCTAAAGTAGTAGGGATTAAATAGAGTTTTCCAAGAAGCGGATTTTGTTTCATCAGGCTGTGTTATTTTTTAGAAAAAAGGGATTTTTTAAAAATTTATGATTTTTTTAAAAATTAAAAAAAAATATTTTAAGCGTGTTTCTCAAGTAGTTTTTTCGCAATTAATTCACAACTTTCATCAAGCATTTTATAAACAGATTCAAATCCGTTTTCCAGTCCATAATACGGATCTGGGACATCTACATTTTCATTGGGGAATAATTCATTCAAAATGAGTTGCACTTTCGCTTTGTGTTCTTGACGATTGGCAAGGCGAACAACATCTTTATAATTGGAGGAATCCATTACATAAATATAGTCAAAAGTATCAAAATCGGTTGTTGAAAATTGTCTTCCTTTTTGTCCTGAAATATCAAGCTTGTGCTTTTTAGCTACTGCAATCGAACGTTCGTCAGGCTGACGACCAACATGCCAAGAACCAGTCCCAGCTGAGTCAACAGTGAATTTTTTTTCAGGAAGTTTAGAGGCTAATATCCCTTCGGCCAATGGTGACCGACAAATATTACCCAAACAAACCATTAAAATTTTGATTGGCATAAAACGTTTATAGCGTTAGTTTTTTATTGATATCATCGACAAATTTTTTGAATTGTTTGTCGGTTGCAACTAGATTATCGACGGTTTTACAAGCGTGTAAAACGGTTGCGTGGTCACGATCGCCTATTTGTGAGCCAATGTTTGCCAAAGAAGCTTTGGTGAATTTTTTAGCAAAAAACATGGCCAATTGACGAGCTTGAACGATGTGTCTTTTTCTAGTTTTAGACTGTAGTGTTTCTACATCCAATTGAAAATAATCGGAAACAATTTTTTGAATGTAATCGATAGAAATTTCTCGCTTTACATTTTTCACGAATTTCTCAACCACACTTTTTGCCAATTCTAGTGTCACTTCTTTTTTGTTGAAAGACGATTGTGCAATCAGGGAAATGATGGCACCTTCGAGTTCTCTTACATTCGATTTGATATTTCGGGCAACATATTCGATGATTTCCTCAGGAATTTCAACACCATCACGGTATAAAATATTCTTGAGAATAGAAATTCTAGTTTCATAATCAGGTTGGTGCAACTCTGCCGACAATCCCCATTTGAAACGAGAAAGTAATCTTTGTTCAATATCTTGCATATCGACAGGAGCTTTGTCTGAAGTCAAAATTACCTGTTTGCCGTTTTGATGCAAATAATTGAAAATATGGAAAAATACATCTTGAGTTCCTGATTTTCCTGAAAGGAATTGCACGTCGTCAATGATTAATACATCGATCAATTGATAGAAATGAATAAAATCATTTCGGTTATTTTTCTTTACCGAATCAATATATTGTTGGGTAAAAATTTCTGCTGAAATGTATAAAACCGTTTTTTCAGGGTATTTGTCCTTGATTTCAACACCTATTGCGTGTGCTAAGTGTGTTTTGCCTAAACCAACTCCACCAAAAATCAATAGCGGATTAAACGAAGTTCCGCCAGGCTTATTGGCTACAGCCATACCTGCTGAACGCGCCAATCTGTTAGAATCTCCCTCCAAGAAATTGTCAAAACTATAATTTGCATTCAGTTGCGATTCGATTTTTAAATTTCGAATCCCTGGAATTACAAAAGGATTTTTTAATTCTGGATTAAGGTTTTTAAAGGGAGCATCTACATCTTGTGGTTTCATAGGCACACGATTTGCGCTAGGCAATTGTTCGGTAAACGGTTGTTTATTGCCATAAGTGTTTTCCATTTTGATTTTATAGAGTAACTTTGCATTTTTACCGAGTTCTTTGGTTAGTGCGACTTTTAATAATTTAACATAATGTTCTTCTAGCCATTCGTAGAAAAATTTACTAGGTACTTGAATGTATAATGCATTATCGGTAAGCTCAACTGACTTAATAGGTTCGAACCAAGTTTTATAAGCTTGATCTGCGATATTGTCTTTTATAAAAGATAAGCAGTTTTCCCATACTGATTGTGCAGTCTTGTTCATAGATTTGGTTAAATTATTTCGTTTTGGTAATTGATTTCTTAAAAAAAAGACGGTTGATCTAGTATTTTTTTAGGGATAACAAATATGTGAATAAAATTAGCTAAAAAAAAATATTTTAGATGTAATTTTTACAAAATATTGTCGTATGAGGGTTTTATAATTACTAATTTTTAACAACTAATTTAATGGAATATCATCAAACTCAAATCCGTGTTCGTTATTCAGAAACCGATCAAATGCGTGTAGTTTATCACGGTAATTATGCTCAATATTTTGAAATAGGAAGGGTCGAATGGCTTAGAAACAAAGGGATTTCGTATAAATGGATGGAGGAAAATGGAATTATGCTTCCGGTAGTTTCTTTAACCATGAATTATAAAAAACCAGCTCGATACGACGAACTTTTGACGTTAAAGACGATATTGAAAAACAGGACGACTGTCAAGATTGAATTTGACTACGAATTGTATAATGAAAATGAAGAGTTATTAACAACTGGTAACTCGATTTTGGTTTTTGTGGACATGAAAACAGGCAAACCAATCAGTCCACCACAATATATTATTGACATTTTGAATAAAGTTTAACGATAGGATTAATTTTTGCTTATGCGGAAAATTATTCTCTTGAATTTTTTTAAAGCCGTTTAATTTCAACTTCAAACATAGAATTGAAAATGTCGAAAATCATTTCGGCATTTTTTTTTCTGGTGAAAATTTCGATCTTGCAACTCATTTCCATTTTTTGCGAGACTATTTCTGCGTTTTTTTCTTTTATGACTCGCATCACTTTATTGATGTTTTTATAATCGAATGCAATTTGAAAATGAATGTCTATAGTTTTTTCGATTATTTCAGAGGATTCCAATGCCATTTGGGCTGCCGTTCTGTATGCTGAAATTAATCCTCCAACTCCCAATTTGACACCGCCAAAAATCCGAACAATTACGACCAAAACATTAGTAACATCAAAAGACTGAATTTGACCATAAATAGGCATTCCTGCAGTATTACTGGGTTCGCCATCATCATTTGCTCTATAAATTAGGGTGTCAGTGCCAAGTTGGTACGCATAACAATAATGTACAGCGTGTGGATGTCGCTTTCGCAAATTGTCAATTATGGGTTTGACTTCTACTTCAGATAGAATAGAATAGGCATAACCAAAAAACTTGCTGTTTCTTTCTTTGAAAATAATTTCTAAAGGTGGAGAGGCAATTGTTTTATAAGTATCTTCCATTTTTAATGGCAAAATTTAAATTCAATTGCAATAACAATGGCAATAACTATATGAATTGCAAAATTTAAATTTTAGAGGATTTTTTTTAAAGAAGTTACTCGTTTTATTTTTTTTTCATTGTTATTGCCACTGCTATTGAAAATTTTTTAAAGCTCAAATTCTTTTTTCGAAAACAAATCCACAACATCTTCCTGTCCTACTTGTAAATTCCAAACTTGTAATCCCAGCGATAGTGCCGCATCGGTATTTTCTTTTTTGTCATCCACGAATAAAGTATGATTGGGAGCTAAATCGTGTTTATTTATTAAATAATTATAAATTTCAATGTCTGGTTTTCGCATTCCCATTTCAAAGGAAAAATAGACTTTTTCAAAACATTGATAAAAATCACTATAAAATGAAACTCCATTTTCGCGCTCGAAAGTTTCAATATGAATGGCATCGGTATTGCTCAATAAAAACAAGCGGTATTTTTTTGAAATCTTTTGGAGGAATTCCAATCTACGCAACGGAAAATCCAAAAGGACCGCATTCCAAGCGCCAGAAATTTCTTCGATAGTAGCATTCGGGACATGTTTTTGAATACCCGTCAAGAAGTCTTCTTCGGAGATTTGTCCTTTTTCAAATTGTTGATTCAATTGGTTTAAGCCTTCATTCCAATGCGATAATCTCAATTTTTTTAGCGCATTGATGGATCCATCTTTATCTAAATTGATAAAAACATCTCCAAAATCAAAAATAATAGTATCAATCATAATTTCTAGAGATTATAAGTATGTCGTTTTCAATAGCATGTTTTTCGGAGTTTTTTAACGCTAAAACTGGGGCTTTAATCCCAATTTCAAAATTTTGATTTCCTATAAATACTCGTGCTTCATCCCAAAGATTTTCGTCTATAAAAGTTTGCAAAGTTAGTGAACCACCTTCAATAATAACGGATTGAATTTGGTGTTTGTACAATGTATCTAGTATTTGTTTTGTAATATTTTTTTTAAAATCGATGAGTTCAAAGATACTATTTTCTTCATTAATAGTGGTTAATGAATTCGAAAAAATGATAGTTTTCGCTTGATTATCATAAATATGACGCTCTTTTGGAATTCGATAATTCTGATCCAAAACGATTCTAATAGGATTATTTCCAGTCCAATCTCTGACGTTCAATTTTGGGTTGTCATCAATAACGGTGTTGGTTCCCACAAGAATAGCCTGTTCTTCACTCCGCCATTTATGAACCAATTGACGTGAAAATTCATTGGTAATCCAGACGGGTTTTTGTTCCTTGTCATTCAGAGTTTTGCGTCGAATCTCCAAAGGTGCAATAAAACCATCCTGAGTTTCCGCCCATTTCAAAATCACATACGGTCTTTTCTTTTGGTGAAAAGTAAAAAAACGCTTATTTAGTTCGTTACATTCTGATTCGAGGACGCCAACAGTAACATTTTTGCCAGCATCGATTAATTTTTTGATGCCGTTTCCAGCAACTTTTACATTCGGGTCAACCGTTCCGATGACCACATTTGGAATCTCGTTTTCAATAATTAAATCACAACAAGGTGGCGTTTTTCCGAAATGGCTACAAGGTTCTAAACTCACATAAATAGTAGATTTTTTCAACAAGGATTTGTCTTTTACGGAATTCACGGCATTGACCTCGGCGTGTGGTTCTCCCGATTTTTTGTGCCAGCCTTCACCAATGATTTTGCCATCACAAACAATAACGCTTCCCACCATTGGATTGGGATAAGTTGTTCCCAAACCATTTTTGGCTAATTCGAGACAACGACGCATATATAGAGAATGTTTTTCCACAAATGCAAAAGTAGTGATTTTTGAGTTTAGGATTTAGTTTTAAATCTTTGGATTAATCCAATAAACAATACTTATTTTTGTGCAATTAAAATCAGTATTTCAAAGAATGGAAAATTGGATTATCAGAAAAATTGAAAAGAAAGACAATCAAGCGGTTGCTCAATTAATACGGGCTGTTTTTGACGAATTGAACATTCCGAAAGTAGGAACTGCTTATGCTGATCCGTATTTGGATTTGATGTTTGAGGAATATAGTAAACCAAAATCAGTTTATTTTGTGGTGGATCACAATGGTAAAATTATCGGTTGTGCTGGAGTTGCACCATTGGAAAACGAAGCTGAAAGCATTTGCGAATTGCAAAAAATGTATTTCCTGCCTGAAGCTCGAGGACTAGGAATTGGAAGTCAAATGATGGAAATCTGTTTGCAATCTGCCAAAGATATTGGTTTCGAAAATTGTTATCTAGAAACCATGCCTTTTATGCATGATGCTCAAAAACTTTATAAAAAAGTAGGTTTCGAATACATTGGTTCGCCTATGGGAAGCACAGGTCATGTCTCTTGTCCAGTTTGGATGTTGAAGAAATTATAAAAGAGTTAAATATTGATTTTATCGAAAGTTGAATAATCAATTTAATACTATTGAATTGCCGTTGGTTTTAACAAACGGATTTTGAAATTAAATTATGTTGGCTTTAGCCGAAATTTTACGAAATTTTGGCTAAAGCCAATAATTGTGAACACTATATATTCCGTTGGTTAAAACCAACGGCAATTGAAATATGAAAATAAAAAATTACAAAACTCAATTCATTCAAGAACTTTCATCTCTATATGATATTGGCGAAGCAGAAAGTTTTTTCTATTTGATTTTGGAAGAAAAGCAAAAACTGAAAAGAATTGATTTGGCTTTAAATCCCGATTTGACTATTTCAGGTGAAGAAATCCTAATTTGGAATTTCATTTTAGAACAACTCAAAAAAGAAATTCCGCTACAATATCTATTGGGAAAAGCGAGTTTTTATGGTTTAGAATTTGAAGTCAATGAAAATGTACTGATTCCAAGACCTGAAACGGAAGAATTGGTAGAGTGGATTATTCAAAGTCAGAAGTTAGAAGTTAGAAGTGGAAAGTTGGAAGATGGAAGTCGGAAGATTAAAATTCTCGACATCGGTACGGGAAGCGGTTGCATTGCGATTTCACTAGCCAAAAACATTCCAAATGCGCAGGTTTTTGCGATTGATGTTTCGGAAAAAGCATTGGCAACTGCCCAGAGAAACGCCATAATGAATCAAGTTGAAGTTTATTTTATAAAAACAGATATTTTAAAAACAGACGATTTAAAAAAACTTCCCACTTCCCACTTCCCACTTCCCACTTTTTTTGATATTATTGTTTCGAATCCACCGTATGTTCGGGAGTTGGAAAAAGAGGAAATCAAGAAAAATGTTTTGGATAATGAACCTCATTTGGCTTTGTTTGTTGACGATAATGATGCACTTATTTTTTACAGAAAAATAGCCGAATTAGCCCAAAAAAGCTTATCTCCAAACGGACAATTGTTCTACGAAATCAATCAATATTTGGGAAAAGAAATGATAGAATTGCTCGAAAAAATGGGTTTCATAAATATCGAATTAAGACAAGATATTTATGGAAACGATCGAATGATTCGAGGTAAGAGGTGAGTTTACAGTATTCAGTTTTTGAGTGTTCAGTTTTGTTCGGTTCTAAAAAATGGAATATTTTTTAGGACTATGTCATTCTTGCTATTTGTCACGCTGGAAGCGTCTAAATGTGCTTGCACTCGAACTTTAAGATGCTTATAGCTTGACAACAATAAGAATTAATTAGAACCGCTAAGTGTGCTGTCTTCACTTAGATAATGTTGAAAAATTTTCAAATCGCTTGACGTGACTGACCACTCAAAAACTGACCACTGACCACTATTATTCATATCTCAACGCCTCAATAGGATCTAGTTTAGAAGCTTTCACGGCAGGATATAATCCGGAAACTATAGCTACAGCAAAGCTGGTCACAAAAGCCGCAATTATGGCGCCCCAAGGGATTACAAAAACAAAATCCATCGCTGATGCTATACCAAAACCGATCAAAATCCCAAAAAATATTCCCACTAAACCACCCATTTGACCAATAAGTAAAGTCTCTATAAAAAATTGGAAGGCGATGGTACTTTTTTTGGCTCCCAATGCTTTTCGAACCCCAATTTCTCGGGTGCGTTCGGTAACCGAAACTACCATAATATTCATCAATGCAATGGAGGAACCCAAAATGGTGATGATACTAATAAGCCAAGCTGCCATTCCTAAATATTGCGTAATACTTAGTATTCTGTTAATGAGGTCATCACTTCGTACAATGGCAAAATTATTGTCTTGGACAGGACTTAATTTTCGAACTCTTCGAATCGTACTATTGGCGTTGTCGATAGCTTCATCTAAAAACTCTTTTTTTGCAACCATCACGCTAAGGGTATAGTTGATATTGGGTGCAGTAAATAAAGATCGAGCCAGCTGAATTGGAATTAAAACCCGTAAATCTTGGCTGTTGCCAAAGGTAGAACCTTTCTCTTTCAAGACTCCAATCACTTTAAATTTGGCGCCTCTAATGGAAATAATCTTGTCTATTGGGTTTACATTTTTTAATAATCCTTTTTCAAAATCGGAACCTACGATGCAAGAATAGGTGTTGTTTTGAATGTCAAATCCAGTGAAATTTCGGCCTGAACTCGTTTCTAAACCTGAGTTAACCATAAAATATTCATCTACCCCAACGATACTATTTTCCGGATCAGTTTTGGTCGATTCAAATTTAATTTCAGCTGTAGAAGTCGCTGTAAATGAAATCGAAGTTTCTGTTAATGGATAGCTGTATTTGTTTTTGAAAGCCACAGCTTCGGGGTAAGAAATAATTGGATTTATGATTTCTCTTTCATCACCACCACGTCTTCGAGACGTATTTTCGTATTGATTGATGTTGAATGTATTGGCTCCCATCGAGGCAAAATCAGAAGAAAGAGTGTTTTCTAAAGCGGAAACTACGGTTAGAATTCCCACCAAAGCTGTGATTCCTATGGCAATAATCAATACGGTAAGTATGGTACGCAACAATTGGGTTCTGATTGAACCAAAAGCAATTCGGACGTTTTCTCTAAATAATTTAAACATAGTGCTTATTTGATACGAAATTACAATTTTTGTTACAAGTTTGTTTTATAAGTTGTGATATTTATTTTAAAAACAAGATATTTGCAGGAAGAATTAAAAATCAAAATTAAAATGAAGAATAATTATATAGCACTATTTTGTGTTTTTTTTATAAGTATGATTGGAAACTCCCAGAATTTTAAAATTAGTAAAACGATTGTTGATAAAACAACAAAATTAGCGCTTGAAAACGTTTCTATCTATAATGAGAAAGACTATTCTACAACAAATCAAGAAGGATTATTTGTTTTTATTTCTGACAAAAATGAAATTAATTTTAATTTATTAGGCTACAATGCAATTCAAACCACTTTTGATGCAATAGAAAAGCAAGACACCATTTTTATGCAGGCTAAAACTTTTGAACTTAAGGAAATTGTAGTATCCAATTTAGAACCATTTATGAAAAAAGTTTACAGTAAAATGGGGGAGAATTATATTTCAAATTATACTGCAAACTTCTTTTTAAGGAATGTTCTAAAAAGAGATAATAGTATTGTGGTCTTGCAAGATATAAATGCAAAAAGAGGTAAAAATGACAACCTTAAAAACTCAAATGAGGTTGAAGTTTTAAATATGAGAAAGACTAGTTTTTTTGAAAAAAAGACTCAGATTGATTTTAAATTTCCAGATTTAGATGAGTTTTTTCGGAGTATGTTTCCACCATTAGAAAAATATATTTTTACCGAAGAAAACTATAACGATGTTGATTTTAAGAAAATTTTGTTTGAGGCCAAGAAAAAAAATGTTGAAGGGCAAATTAGTTCGGGGTACTTCATAATTAATCGCAATGACTACGCTATTGTTGAATTATACATAACATTGCGAGATAATCCTGATAATGTTCCTTTTAAGAAATTTCTTTTATCTGGCGTACAATATAGAACAATAAAGTATGAAAGATTTATGAGGTTTAGCAAAAGTGCTGCTGTAAACAAATATTATCTTAATTTATCAAAGCTTGTTGCATCGGTGGAGGTTATGCCAAGTGCAAAAGGTGAAAGTGCTTTTTATTTTGATTTGGATATGGATTATTTTACTACAAATGGCATTACTACTGAAAAAGTAAAATCGAATTTTGATACCGATAAGGATGTCTTTAAAGCTAAGTTTCCTTATTCAGCTGAATTTTGGAACACTCAAAATCAATTGCCTTTAACGAGTGAATTAAAAGGTTTTCTAAAACGAGTTTCTGAGAATAAAGACAAAAAGAAGGAATTCGAGATAATTGGGAATTTCTAATTTTTTTATTTTAAAAAACTAGATATTTGCAGTGCGAAAAGGAAGTTAGAAGCCAGAAGTTAGAAGTACTATCGCTTCCAACTTCCAGCTCCTTGCTTCCAACTCCGAAACTTTTAACGTAAAAAAAATGACTCAGAAACCAAGTATTCCAAAAGGAACCAGAGATTTTTCACCAGCTGAGGTGGCAAAACGTCAATATATTATAGCAACCATAAAAAATAATTTCGAGAAATTTGGTTTTCAACCCATAGAAACGCCTTCGTTCGAAAACTCTGAAACCTTGATGGGAAAATACGGAGATGAAGGCGATCGATTAATTTTTAAGATTTTGAATTCGGGAGATTATTTGGCGAAAGCCGATGAAACTTTATTGCAAAATAAAGAAAGTAATAAGTTGACTTCAAGTATTTCCGAAAAAGCTTTGCGTTATGATTTAACCGTTCCTTTTGCTAGATACGTGGTACAACATCAAAGCGAAATTGAATTTCCATTCAAAAGATACCAAATCCAACCGGTTTGGCGTGCCGATCGTCCTCAGAAAGGGCGTTTTAGAGAGTTTTTTCAATGTGATGCTGATGTGGTTGGGTCGAAATCATTGTGGCAAGAAGTCGAATTGGTGCAATTGTACGATTCGGTTTTTACCCAATTAGGTTTGGAAGGCGTAACGATAAAAATCAATAACCGAAAAATCCTTTCGGGAATTGCCGAAGTGATTGGAGCTAAAGATAAATTGATTGATTTTACGGTGGCTTTGGACAAACTCGACAAAATAGGCGAGGACGGTGTAAAAAAGGAAATGATTGAAAAAGGAATTGCAGAATCGGCTATTGAAAAAGTGCAACCTTTGTTCCATTTTACAGGAACTATTTCGGAGAAATTAGAAAAACTTTCTGCTTTATTAGCACAATCTGAAGAAGGATTAAAAGGCGTTAAAGAACTGAGATTTATTTGTGATAATGTGACCAATTTGGGTTTGAATAAAGCCGTTTTAGATTTAGATGTGACCTTGGCTCGGGGATTGAATTATTATACAGGGGCTATTTTTGAAGTGGCTGGGCCAAAATCGGTTTCGATGGGTTCTATTGGAGGAGGAGGAAGATACGATGATTTGACTGGGATTTTCGGGTTGAAGGATATGAGTGGTGTTGGGATTTCTTTTGGGTTGGATCGAATTTATTTGGTAATCGAAGAATTGAATTTATTTCCAGAAACAGTTACTTTAACCTCAAAAGCTTTGTTCATTAATTATGGTGAAAAGGAAGCTTTTTATTCGATGCAAGCCATCACGAAATTACGCAGTTTTGGTGTGAAAGTAGAATTGTATCCTGACAATGTGAAGGTAGGAAAACAGTTTCAGCACGCCGATAAACGCAGCATTCCTTATGCAGTAATTGTTGGAGAATCAGAAATGAACGAGGAAAAATTCGCTCTTAAGAATTTAATTTCTGGACAACAAGTTTTACTTGATTTTGAAGGTTTGAAAGCGGCTTTGGTATAATTCAAGTTTTGATATAAACAAAAAAGTCTCGGTTATATCGAGACTTTTTTGTTTAAGAAACAGTAAATTATGCTTTTTTTGCACAACAACTTTTGCTGGTTTTAGCACTTTTTGCTTTTTCTTCTGCACTACAAGTTGCTTTTTCTTCTGTGGTACATTTTTTGTCAGTAGCATCTTTTTTTGCGCAACAAGCTTCTTTTTTTGCAGGAGCTTTTGCAGCAGGTTTGGTTTCTTGGGCACTTACACTAATGGTAAGTAGAGCTATAGCTAAAACGGTAAATAATTTTTTCATTTTTTTTGAATTATTGTTATAGAAAAATTTTAATGCTAAAAATCAATAACAAATGTAATAAAAAAAGTTATTGAAAATCATCTAACAAGTTAATGTTTCCTTAATAAATTTAAAACCTATTTTAGTGTTAATTTTTTCTTGATTCACAAGTTGTTGTTGTTGAATACATAAATTCCAGCTTTTTAAATAGAGGACTATTTGAACTTTGATTAATTTTTAAGGGTGTTTGGAACAAATAAGTCACTCTTAATAAAAAAGGACTTACGGTTTTTCGTAAGTCCTTGTGGTAGTGGTAGCGAGACCGAGATTTGAACTCGGGACCTCAGGGTTATGAATCCTGCGCTCTAACCGACTGAGCTATCTCGCCATGATTGTAAGATCGAAACCATCTTTCAATGCGGGTGCAAATATAAAAATTAAATTAGAGGTAACAAGCATATATTTAATAAAAAAAAATATTTTTGAAAAGGCTTTTTTTTTGGCTTTATATTCTATACATTTCACAAAAATTAATTGTAGCCCATGGATTCTAAAATAAGATATGAAATTGAATTTCCAATAAACTCATCGCCCCAATTGTTGTACCAATATATTTCGACTCCTTCGGGTTTGTCAGAATGGTTTGCTGATAATGTGAATTCAAGAGGAGAGTTTTTTACTTTCATCTGGAATGATTCCGAAGAGAAAGCCAGACTTTGTTCCAAAAAATCTGGAGAAAAAGTCAGATTCAAATGGGTTGATGACAATAATAAGGATACGGAATTTTTTTTCGAACTCCATATTTTAGTGGACGAAATTACAAAAGACGTTTCTTTGATGGTTATTGATTTTGCAGAATCCGAGGAAATTGACGAAGCTAAACTTTTGTGGGAAAATCAAATTTCCGATCTTAAACACGTTATTGGTTCGGTTTAGTACAATTGTTATTTATAGATTATATTTGTCCTGATTTAATCGGGACATTTTTTTGAATACTATGATAAATTTTAATGGCGCTATTGTGTCTAATGACACTAATTTATTGGCGCACAATCGAGCATTTTTGTACGGTGATGCTGTTTTTGAAACAGTAAAAATTGTGAATTCTAAAATCCTTTTCTTAGAAGATCATTATTTTAGATTGATGTCTTCTATGCGAATTGTTCGAATGGAAATTCCAATGAATTTTACTATGGAATATTTAGAAGAACAAATTCTTGATTTGGCCAAAGCCAAAAAATTAGAAAATTCTTCTCGTGCTAGAATTACAGTGTATCGTAATGATGGCGGATATTATTTGCCACAAAACAATACAGTTTCTTTTTTGATTGCTGCAGAAGGATTGGATGAAAAATCGTATTCAATACATCAAAAAGAATATATTGTGGATTTATACACGGATTTTTATGTTGCAAAACAGTTGCTTTCGTCTATAAAAACTACCAATAAATTGATAAATATCACGGCAAGTATTTACGCTAGCGAGAATGATTTGGATAATTGTTTATTGTTGAATGACACAAAGAATGTTATCGAAGCCTTGCAAGGAAATTTATTTATGCTCAAAGGGAATAGGCTTATCACTCCACCTGTTTCTGAAGGTTGTTTGAATGGTGTTATGAGAAAACAAATCTTAAGTTTGGCAAAAACTATAGCAAATATAGAAGTTGTTGAAGAAGCAATTTCTCCATTCGAACTTCAAAAAGCCGATGAATTGTTTATTACCAATGTAATTAAAGGAATTCAACCGATTACTAAATACCGAAAAAAAGAGTTTACTACCGATTTATCGAGACTGATTCTACAAAAACTAAATGATAGTATAGATAGTAATTAATTGAATGTTGGGTTTTTAGGAGCGTTTATCCAAATTAAGTAGTCTCCGCCCAACTCTATAATTTGTTTTTTCCAAAACTGTGAGGACGATTTTCCAATTATTTTATTCGCATAATTATTTTTGGTAATAATCCAATTGCTTTCTGCCATTTCAGTTTCTAACTGTTCCTCGCCCCAGCCAGTGTAGCCTAAAAAAAAGCGAATATTTTTCTTGTTGATTTTGCCTTCATTAATAAGTTTCTTAGTGATTTCATATTCACCTCCCCAATAAATTCCATTAGAGATTTCTATACTATTCGGAATAAGTTCCGGTACATTGTGAATAAAGTAAAGATTGTCTTGTTCCACAGGACCTCCATTGTAGATTTTTAGCGTTGATTTGATATCTGGGATTAAATCATTAATAGTATATTTCAGGGGTTTGTTGATTATAAAACCCACCGAGCCACTTTTGTTATGATCTGCCAACAAGATTACCGACCTATTGAAAGATAAATCCCCAATTATGGAAGGTTCTGCAATAAGTAGTTTTCCTTTTTTTAATTTTTCTGAAATCATAAGGCTTATTTTAACGAAAAATAATAAAATAAAACAAACAAAACAAAAATTTAATTACTTCATTGATAAAAAGCATAAAAAAACCTTCCAATGGAAGGTTTTAATTATATTTAGATTCGCTAAAATTAGTTTACAGCGCCTTCTAATTCAGCTCCAGCTTTAAATTTTACTACATTTTTTGCAGCAATTTGTATAGTGTTTCCTGTTTGAGGATTTCTACCGTCTCTTGCAGCTCTTGCAGAAACTGACCAAGATCCAAAACCTACTAGAGAAACTCTACCACCTTTTTTCAAAGTACTTCCTACGTTTCCTAAAAACGATTCCAAAGCTAGTTTTGCTGCAGCTTTTGTAATTCCTGCGTCAGCAGCGATAGCGTCGATTAATTCTGATTTGTTCATAATATTTATTTATTAAATTGTTGGTTAAAAAAATTCTATATAACAAAATTAATAGGAATATGTTTCCTTGCAACTGTTTTCGATAATTTCAGCCCGTTTTGTTGATAACTTATTTTTTTTGTTCATAAACCAACGTAAAACCTGATAAAATAGTTTCGAAGAGCCTGATTTTGTTGGTCTAAACTACCTTTGCTTCTTCGGAAAATGTAATCCCATTTAATAATTCACCCACATTCATCTTCTTTTTGCCTGGAAATTGCAAGCTAATTACCTGAATATATCCATCTTTTACTGCGATTTTCATTTCTTTTTTACTGCAAATTAATGTTCCTGTTGCACTAGAATGGTTTTCTAAAATCATTTTTGCTTCGTGAATCTTCACATTCCACTCTTCATTTTTGTCCTGAAAAAAACACCAAGCCGATGGATACGGACTCAAACCCCGAATTAAATTGTAGATTTCCTTTGCCGATTTTGTCCAGTCGATTTTGCAATTTTCCTTATTTAATTTGTAAGCTGTTTTTATTTCTGAATTCTCTTTTTGAATAGTTGTAATTACATTCCCTTTTTCGATTATTGTTAATGTCTCAATAACAGTTTTGCTTCCCAATTCCATTAATCGATCATGCAATTGTCCCGCATTTTCATCTGGAGCAATTTCTGTTTCAGAACTTAAAATCATGGCTCCAGTATCAATCTTGTCATCGATAAAAAAAGTGGTGACTCCAGTTTTTGTATCTCCATTTATAATGGCCCAATTGATAGGAGCAGCTCCACGATAATTGGGTAACAAAGAAGCGTGAAGATTGAATGTGCCAAATTTGGGCATTTTCCAAACCACTTCGGGTAACATTCTAAAAGCAACCACAATTTGCAAATTGGCATTTAAGGCTTTTAATTCGTTTAAAAATACTTCATCTTTCAAATTTGTGGGTTGTAATAAAGTGAGGTTATTTACCAAAGCATAGTCTTTTACCGCCGAATATTTTATTTTTTGGCCTCGACCAGCTGGTTTATCGGCCGCAGTAATAACGCCCACAACATTATAATTGTTCTTGATTAGGGTATCCAAAATGCCAACTGCAAATTCGGGCGTTCCCATAAATACGATTCTTAATTGTTTCATTATAATTATTTTTAGTCCAGAATTTAAAACAGTTTTGCAATTTCTGTTTCTCGGTTTCTACTCCCTCCCCTTCGGGGAGGGCTGGGGTGGGGATTTTAGTGAATATTTATTATTTGGTTTTATAACAATTTTATTGTTTTCTAATAAGTTTTGCAATGCAAAGATAACTTCGTCTTCGCTATTTTTTGTCAGTTTTTGAATTTCTCTCGAATTCAATTCTTGTAGTTGCAATAATCCAATAATTTTTTCTGAAACCAAAGAACCATTGCTAGATTTCTTTTTTTTGGAAATGCAATACGAACAAATTCCACAATCTGTTTCTGCTTTTTCGCCAAAATAATCCAGAATCAACTTGCTTTTGCATACTTTCTTCTCATTAATATAATGTAAAACCGATTCGAATTGGGCAACTTTTTGTTTGTTTTGGGTTTCCAAATATTTCGAAACTCGATTAATAGTTCTTTCATCTTCGCGAACTTCGTTGAAAATAATAGTGGCATCATTACTTTTTTTGTGATAATCGATGATTTCAAGTCCTTTCAATTTTTCAAAAACAGAAAGGATTACCGTTTCATCACAGCTCGATTTTTTTGCAATTAAAGATAAATTAATGGCAGTTTGCGATTCATAAATTCCCGGATAAGTACGAACTAAGGCCAATATTATAGGTTCTTCATTTGAATTCAAACTCATATATCGAATGACTTCTTTGGATTCGATAATGAATTGCATCGTGATTTTCTCGGTATATTCTTGTGACATACTCAAAATACCTTGACGGTCTAAAAACTGAATAGCATTGAAAGTCTTCAAGGTTGGAAATCCATATTTTTGACAAAAATGATTCAAATTGAATGAAAATTGTTCGTTGATTCCTTCGCCATAAGCAATTCGGAAATAGGTACACAATTTAATATAAATTTGAGTGAGAATTGTTTTATCCGGCAAAACATTGATGAACTGGCTTTGCGCTTGAATTTTATCGGATGGGCTTGTGAGTACTATTGCAAAGGCTTTTTCATCATCTCTTCCAGCACGACCCGCTTCCTGATAATAACTTTCGATACTTTCGGGAAGATGGATGTGAATGACCGTTTTTACATTCGATTTGTCAATTCCCATTCCAAAAGCATTGGTAGCCACGATAATCTGAGCTTCCTCGTTCATCCAAAGGCTCATATTTTTCTCCTTTTCTTTAACCGATAATCCGCCGTGGTAAAAAGTAGTTTTGAATCCTAAAGATTGCAATTGCGAAGCAGTATCCGAACACGATTTCCTATTTCGTACATATATAATAGAAGGTTGTGGATTTTTTTTCAAGATTTGCTCCATGCGATACAATTTATCTTCGACTTCAAAAACCATATAAGCAATGTTTTTTCGGGCAAAAGATTTCTGAAAAATCGCGGGTTTCTCCAATCCCAATTGAAGAATGACATCATCAAGAACCGTTTTTGTTGCCGAAGCGGTAAGAGCCAAGAAGGGAACTTTTGGGAAATGAGTTTTAAGATTGGCGATTTTCAAATAAGCAGGTCGGAAATCGTGTCCCCATTGAGAGACACAATGCGCTTCGTCAATGGCTATCAAATTAATAGGTAGATTTTTGATACGTTCCAAAATCCAATCCGATTGTAACCTTTCAGGGGATAAATACAAGAATTTATAATTCCCGAATTCGCAATTGTCCAAAAGCGTAATCATTTCGTCCGATTGAATTCCGCCAGTTAATGCAATGGCTTTGATTCCCAGATTTTGCAAGCGTTGAACTTGGTCTTTCATCAGCGCCACCAAGGGCGAAATGACCAAACAAATTCCGTCTTTCATCAAGGCAGGAACTTGAAAACAAATTGATTTTCCGCCGCCTGTAGGCATCAATCCAAAAGTGTCTTTGCCATCTAAAACCGAATGTATAATTTCGTCTTGTGGCGACCTAAATTTGTCGTGTTTCCAGTATTTTTGAAGGATTGCTAAGGCTTCTTGCATCTGTCAAGTGTTTAGTATTCAGTCGCATGTAGCAGATTTTCAACCCATAACTTACAACTCATAGCGCATAACTCATAACTAAATTTGGTCTAAGATAAACAAAATTCTGTTATCTAATGTGTCTTTAGGAACTTCTATGAGTTCGTAATTATAATTTTGATAGGTTTCAACGAGGTGATTGTGGATGAGTTTTGCTTGTTCGAAGTTTTCATATCGGGCTTCATCGCTTTCGTAAATTTCTTCCCAAGGCGGAAGAATAAAGATTTTGGTATATAAATTTTCTCGGCAAGCCAAGTCGAAATGAACAGGATAACTGTCGCCAATATAGTGCATATAAGCCAAAACATCGGGAATTCCTCGGTCGATAAAAACGATGTTGTGGGTTTCTTCTAAAGCGCTTTTGAATTGATTTTTTCTGCCTTCTAATAACAATTCGCTGAAAAGCAAAGGGTTTTCAAGGAACAATTGTTCGATGCCTTGTTTTTTTGCCTCCAAAGTAACTTGTCTAGAAATTTCGGGATAACAGCAAAAACCTTTTTCTACTAATCCATCGATGATAGTGCTTTTTCCTGTTCCTGGTCCGCCAATGATGACTATAATTTCTTTGCTCACGTTTTCCAAATATGGCGCAAATTTACCTAAAGTTATTCGGATTTTAAACTATTATTTTAAACAATACCTTTATTTTATGACAATAAAAAATCATCAAATAACAAAATATTGATATAAAAAATTTCTCAAAAAATAAAATTGAACAAGAGCAACTTGTCTTGTTTACTTTTAGTAATTAGTCCGTTCAAAAGAGTTTTTTCTGATGGAGTTTAGGAAATAAATAGTTGTGTAATTTCCAAGATAACTCATTTCATTTCAGTTAAATTTTAAATAGATAGCGTTCAAACCTATATTATTTTTTTGTTCTGTTAAGATTATTACACACACAAAAAAACCTTAAAAAACAGTTATAATAACATTCAGATAAATGCAAATCAGAATCTTCAAAAGATTACTCTCGTTTTAAAAAAAAACATAAATATTTAATAAATATATTGCAGCGCCTATATTTTATTAAATGTGTATAAAAATAGCAATATTATATCTAATAAAATATTTAAAGTGTAATAAATAATATTGAAAGTGTTAAATAATTTTATTAAGTGAATTAATATTATAGAAAGACAAGAATCAGTAAAATCAAAATTTTTAAATACTATTTTTGGTTTTCATTTCAACTGATTAAACTATTAAATAAAACGGGAATTTGGCACAAAAACATAAGATAAACTTATAGGTTTATAGTCTAAAAAGTTATTCGTCAAAGTATAAATTTAAATTTATATTTTTCTAGAATCTAAAATCTGCAATCTAAAATCTAAAATCTAAATTCAAAACTGTATATTTGCTTTTATTTTAATTTTAAAATGGATACAGAAAAAGAAGTCAAAGAATTTTACGAAAGACTGAAAGTGGAGTTGGATCTGAGCTCTACTTGGCCTGCAATATATTTGTTCAAATTTATTGTGCCATCTGAAAAGGATAATATTCTTCAGGTCGAAAAAGCTTTTGATTCTATGGGAGCTGTTATCAAAACTACTAAATCCAAAACAGGCAAATTTACCAGTATTTCTGTCGATGTGATGATGAAAGATTCTCAACAAATAATTGAAAAATACATTGAAGTTTCTACTATAAAAGGTATTATTTCCCTATAAATATGAATACAAAATATATAAAAGAAGTGGCAAATGATGTCGTTTATCATTTGGAATATAATGCGGAGCGTTGTCATTTGATTATTCCCGAATATGGTCGTCATTTGCAAAAATTGATTGACCAAGCGACGGCAATTGAAGATAAAGAAGAGCGCAACAAAGCCGCAAAATACATCATACAAGTTATGGGAAGTTTGAATCCTCATTTGCGTGACGTTCCTGATTTTCAACACAAACTGTGGGATCAAATTTTTATAATGTCTGATTTTAAATTGGATGTTGATTCACCTTATCCTGTGCCAACTCGCGAGGTTTTACAACTAAAACCCGATGTTTTAAAATACCCGCAAAACTTTCCTAAATACAGATATTATGGTAATAACATAAAGTATATGATTGATGTTGCCAACAAATGGGAGGAGGGCGAAATGAAAAATGCTTTGGTGAAAGTGATTGCCAATCACATGAAAAAATCCTATTTGAGTTGGAACAAAGACACCGTGAAAGACGATGTTATTTTCGAACATTTATTCGAATTATCAGATGGAAAATTAAATATGCTACAAAGCACCGAGGAGCTTTTGACCACCACGGATTTATTGCGAACCAACAAACGAGTTTCCAATAAAATTACTGCTGTTGGACAACCAAAAATTCAAAGCAACAAGAATATCAAATCCGGAAAATCAAATCCGACGCATAAAAATCAAAATAGAAAACCTTTGTAAAACTGTTATGAGTTATAAGTTATGAATATGTCGGTGGACAGCTTCTAACTTCTAACTTCTAACCCATAACCTAAAAAAATGGGAATATTCAAAATTGAAGGCGGAATTTCACTTAAAGGAGAAATCACACCGCAAGGAGCAAAAAACGAAGCCTTGCAAATATTATGTGCTGTATTATTGACTTCTGAAAAGGTGACCATTAATAATATTCCAGATATAATTGACATCAATAAACTAATTACCCTTTTGGGAAATTTAGGGGTCAAAATCAAAAAAAATGGACATGGTTCCTATACTTTTCAAGCGGATGAAGTAAATGTTCAATACTTGGAAACGGAAGCCTTCAAAAAAGAAGGTGGATCACTTCGTGGTTCTATTATGATTGTTGGGCCACTTTTGGCACGATTTGGTAAAGGATACATTCCAAAACCAGGAGGAGATAAAATTGGACGAAGAAGATTAGACACTCACTTTGAGGGTTTCATTAATCTTGGCGCTAAATTTCGTTATAATAGAGAAGACCATTTTTATGGAGTTGAAGCTCCAGATGGTTTAACAGGCGCTGATATGTTGCTCGACGAAGCTTCGGTAACAGGAACAGCCAATATTGTAATGGCAGCCGTTTTAGCAAAAGGAACTACAACTATTTACAACGCAGCTTGCGAGCCGTATTTGCAACAATTGTGTAAAATGTTGAACGCAATGGGAGCAAAAATTACAGGAGTTGGTTCTAATTTATTGACTATCGAAGGTATTGAAAAGCTTGGAGGTTGTTCACATAGAATTCTTCCGGATATGATTGAAATTGGCAGTTGGATTGGACTTGCAGCGATGACCAAAAGCGAAATCACGATCAAGGATGTGAGTTGGGAAAACTTGGGATTGATTCCAAATGTCTTTAGAAAACTAGGTATTACATTAGAAAAAAGAGGGGATGACATATATATTCCAGCTCATACAGACGGATATCAAGTAAAAACGGATATTGATGGTTCTATTCTTACTATATCGGATGCGCCTTGGCCAGGATTTACACCGGATTTGTTGAGTATTGTTCTTGTTGTGGCAACCCAATGCAAAGGAGACGTTTTGATACATCAAAAAATGTTTGAAAGCCGCTTATTTTTCGTCGATAAATTAATTGATATGGGAGCGAAAATTATTCTTTGCGATCCACACCGTGCTGTTATAATTGGTCACGATTTCAAATCAAGACTAAAAGCTACCACAATGTCATCGCCAGATATTCGGGCAGGAATTTCGTTGTTGATTGCTGCACTTTCGGCCAAAGGAACAAGTACTATTCAAAATATCGAACAAATAGATAGAGGATACGAACGTATTGACGAACGATTGAGAGCCATCGGTGCCAAGATCGTTAGAGCTTAATTTTTTTCATTAAAAAACACTAAACCTCAAAGTTTATTATTTTAACTGAAATGACAAACGAACAAACTGCAGTTAGGGCAACTTATTTTAGTATAGTAAGCAATACATTATTAGCTTTAACAAAAGGATTAGCTGGTTTTTTTGGTAATTCCTATGCTTTGACTGCAGATGCTATCGAATCTACAACCGATATTTTTTCTTCATTATTAGTGTTATTTGGGATCAAATATTCCAATAAACCTGCGGATGAAAATCATCCTTATGGTCACGGTCGGGCAGAACCATTGTTCACTTTTTTAGTTGTTGGTTTTCTAATTACCTCGGCAACAATTATTGCTTACGAAAGTTTAACCAATATTGGAACTCCTCACAAATTGCCTGAATCTTGGACATTAATTGTGCTTGGAGTCATCATTTTATGGAAAGAATATTCCTTTAGATTAGTAATGAAACGAAGCAAAGAAGCCAATAGTTCTTCGCTAAGAGCCGATGCTTGGCACCATCGAAGTGACGCCATTACCTCAGTGGCGGCGTTTATTGGAATTTCTATTGCTTTGATTTTTGGAAAAGGCTACGAATCGGCAGATGATTTGGCTGCTCTTTTTGCTTCTGGATTTATTTTTTATAATAGTTATAAAATTTTCAGACCTGCACTTGGAGAAATAATGGACGAAAATTTATACGACGATTTAATAATCGAAATCAGGAAGGTTTCGCTGGAAGTCAAAGGTGTCGAAACTACCGAAAAATGTTTTATTCGAAAGGCAGGGATGAAATACCACGTTGATTTGCACGCCATTGTCAATGCTAATATCACGGTAAGAGAAGGTCACGACATATCACATTTATTAAAAGATACACTACGTTCAGAAATCCCAGAATTAGGACACGTTTTGATCCATATTGAACCTTCCTATTCTTGAAATAAATCGCTTTAATAGTTTTTTGAGTTGAAGGGTTACGTTTTTGTGGGGCAAAGCCGAATATATTTCCCCAAATGAAAATCATCATACTATCTGTTTTGGATGATGAATAAAATATTTTAATACAATAATAGCAGCCGCTGATGGATATCTACTCAAAGAAGTAAATCCAGAAGAGCTCCACCAAGGAATAATAGTAACTATGAATGGTGGAGCGGCAAATTGAATTAAACACATTAAAACTTTTAAGGAATCCGTTTCATTACGAAGAAGAAAGTGATGAAACAATAAAACTAACTGCAAGAGAAATTGAGGTTTTAGAGTAATTAGCCAAGCTTGTAATTGTATCAATGTGACCAACATTCTTTTTGTATCGCCATCAACGGTGAGAAGACACATAGAAAACATCTATGCTAAATTGCAAGTTCATAACAAACTTGAAGCCATTGAAAAAGCTAAGAATAATAAGTTGATATAATCAAAATAAGCCATTTGGCTAATTGATTTAAAAGCATAGAATCTTCATTTTTGTAAAAATTTAAATTTTACAATTATGTCATATTTAATACTAATTCTAGGGATTCTGGCTGTTTTTATTATTGTAAAATTAAAAATAGAAAATGTATTTTTAAAAACTGAAAAGAAGGAAGCCATTCAAAAAGTCAAACAAAACATCTATTCAATTCAAGAAAAACAAACCGAAATTATTGATAAAGTACTGCTAAACAAATCCTATAGCGTAGATTTGAACACTGAGATAAAAGATTTGAGTAAAGAAGTATTAGCATTGCATCAGGATTTTATAAAAAAATATGTTAAGTGATTTATGTTAAAAATAAATTTATGAAAAAAACTTTATTCTTCTTGATGCTAATTGGTTTTGGAAGTGCAAATTCACAAAACAATAGCGTTATTGATAGTTTGCAATTGGCTCTAAAAAAAGGAACCGAAAAGCAAAAAATCATTACATTAATTAACATTTCTGACGAATACAGTAATTTCGATTTAGACCAAGCCATTTTTTATGCTAACAAATCTTTAATCAAATCAAAACAATTGCAAAATGATTCTCTAATTGGGTTGTCTTTTAATACAATTGCAAATAACTTTCAATACAAAACCGAATTAGATTCTGCTTTAAAATACCATAAAAAAGCATTAGAAATTAGGGTAAAAATAAAGGATTCGATAGGATTGGCGGATACTTATAATAATTTAGGGATATTTTACGACACCAAAGGAGAATTTTCAAAAGCAATAAAAAACTATTTCAATGCTTTGTATTTTTACGAAAGAAAACAAAAAATTGCAAAACAAGCCATGGTTTGTTCCAATATTGGAATTGTATTTAAAGCACAGAAGGAATATAAAAAAGCCATAGTTTATTATCGAAAAGCATACCAATTTTATTCAAAAACAGAGGATAATTTTGGCAAAACAACTTCAGCAGGAAATTTAGGTTCCATATTGATAAATTTAAAGCAATATGACGAATCATTAAAATACTCTACAATTGCAAAAAAAGGTTATGAAAAATTAGGCTACGAACGCTTTGTAGGTTATCCATTATCCAGTATAGCCTATGTTTATGATAGTTTACATAAATTTAAAATTGCCAATAGTAAGTATATTGAAAGCATAAAATTGCACGAGAACCATCAAAATAATTTTGAAATTGCAGAAGTTTCTGGGGCATTTGCAAATTGTCTTATAAAGCAAGCAAATTATGCTCAAAGTATAGAACTAGCAATAAAATCCTTGCACTTTTCAAAAATTGCAAAAGCCTATTTATTAGAAATTAATAGTTATCAAAGCCTGGCTATTGCAAATTCAAAATTAGGAAATTATCAAGATGCTTATCGATTTTCTAAATTATACAATTTTGGAAAGGATAGTATATTTAAAACACAGAATTCGAAGTCAATTTTTGAACTCGAAACCAAATACCAAACAGCTCAAAAAGAAAAACTAATTCTACAACAACAAGCCGAATCTAAACAGAAAAACATTTGGTTAATTCTAATTTCCAGTATTGCCACAATTGGGTTAGTACTCTTTAGACAGCAACGCTTGAAATCGAGACAGCAAAAAGAACAATCGCGACTCGAAAATGAATTATTGCAAGAACAATCCAATTTTAAAATTCAAGAACAACGCCTCGATATTTCTCGTGAATTACACGACAGCGTGGGTTCGCAACTTACCTTTATTATCTCGATTTTGGATAATATGAAAAACGCTCCGGTAAAACTCGAAAACGCCATCGAGAAAAAAATCGACAATCTTTCGGGTTATGCCAACAATTCGATTTCGGAACTTCGCGATACCATTTGGGCTTTGAATACCGATAATTTAACTATTAGCGACTTAGAAACTCGTATTTTAAATTTTGTAAAAGAGGCCAGCGAGGCTGTTGATGGAATTGATTTTAATTTTGAAAACAAGGTGCTAAATAACTTTACTTTTAGTTCAAAACAAGGTATTAATATTTTTCGAGTGGTTCAAGAGACAGTTAATAATGCAGTAAAACACTCTGGAGCATCAAAAATAGATGTGTTTTTAGACAGTACTGAAAATGAATTATTGATGACTATTCAAGACAATGGACGCGGATTTGATTATGAAGAAAAAAAGAAAAAATCCTATGGTTTGTCAAATATTAAAAGGCGTATCGAAGAACTAAATGGTACAGTAGCCCTCAGCTCCAATCAAGCAGGAACTGTTATAAATTGTAAAATCCCTATTGCATAATGATAAAAACGCTAATTGTAGAAGACAATTTTTTCTTAAGAAAAGCACTCGAAGAAAAGCTGTCTTTTTTTGATGATATTGTCATAAAAGATACCGCCGAAAACGGTCAAGAAGCCATCGAAATTCTCGAAAAAAATCACATTGTAGATTTAATTTTTATGGACATTGAAATGCCAAAAATGAACGGAATTCAAGCCGCCGAAATCATTAAAAATAAATATCCGCAAATAAAAATCTTGATGATTACTGTTTTTGATAACGACGAAAACATTTTCAATGCCATCAAGGCAGGAGCCGACGGATATTTGCTAAAAGAAACCAAATCCGATAAATTACACGAAGCCATCCACGAAATTATGAACGGAGGCGCAACAATGTCGCCATCTATCGCTCAAAAAACGATGCGATTGTTGCGGAATCCAACAGCAATCTCATCAGAAATAGACAAAGAATTAGTAGAACTTTCACACAGAGAAATCGAGGTTTTGGAACAATTAAGCAAAGGTCTGAAAAACCAATTGATAGCTGATAATTTATTTTTATCGGTATCAACTGTAAAAAAACACATCGAGAATATTTTTAATAAACTGCAAGTTCACAACAGAATAGAAGCGATACAGAAAGCAAAAAACAATAATTATTTGAAATAGTCAGGAGATTTTTTTGCGATTTTAATTGAAAAATAAGCCAATCGGCTTATTTTTTTGCTTTTCTGATTTTTGCAAGTTTGCACTATAACAACAAAACAACAAGTATTATGAAAAAATTACTACTCTTTATCGTTTTTATTTTGGCGGGAAATTGCATTGCTCAAGTTACGGAGAATTACGGGCCTACAGATAACAAATACCCTAACAATTACATTGAATATAACAGTAAAATGTATTATTTCGTTAGAAATTTTGGAGGATTTGGGTTTACGCTTCTATATGCAACAGATGGTACAGCTGCAAACAATCAATTAATTGCTACTTTAGGATTTTCATCGACGGGCGACTTAAATGATGAAAACGAATTTAACACGCACAAAATCATTTTTAATAACAAGCTGTTTTTTGTTTACGATAAACGATTGTGGTCTACTGATGGCACAACAGCAGGAACTACGCAATTCAGCAGCACTTTGAATGCAGTAAAATACTTTAAGATTTTTAATAACAAATTGTATTTTACAGCATTGACCGCCGCTAATGGAGCTGAATTGTGGTCAACTGACGGTACACTTGCAGGAACGCAAATGGTCAAAGACATAAATCCAGGCGCAAATGGAGCATTTTATAATTTGTTTAATAATCCCCATTTTACACTATTCAATAACAAACTATTTTTTGTTGCTACAGATGGAATACGTGGCTACGAACTTTGGTCAACAGATGGAACTGATGCTGGAACATCATTATTAAAAGACATTCGGACTGTTGAGGCTACAGGAAACGGATCGGGAGCCTTTTGGGGGTCGTTCTATAATCCTTACCCTTTTAAAGTTGTAGGGAATAAAATGTATTTTGGAGCAAACCCAAACAATCGACCGGGCGGATCTGCTCCTGATGTAATAGACACTGGATCTTTCATATTGTATCAAACTGATGGTACGGCCGCTGGTACTTTTTATGTTCAACCGCCATTAGCTAGCTCAAATAACTATAACTATATTTCTATGTATGGGTTGACAGACAATGGCAATAAGCTATTTATACACGGAAAAATGGCTTACGATAATACTGGATTTATTCCAAAATCAGGAATACTTTTGTTAGATGGTACAAACCCAATTACATTATTAAAAGAAATGTATGGAGACGTTGGAGATGTTGGCACATCAGATGAAACCGAAAGATATTCAATGAGACTTTTCAATAATGATTTTTATTTTATAGGTTACACCGATTCTAGAGACAGGCTAAATCTGTGGAAAATGAACCCGAATGATTATACTTTTACGCAAATGACGCAAACACCTAGTAATAATTTATCTGAATTTTCAGATGATATTGGCGATTTGCGATTACTTGTATCCACGACGTTAAATGGAAGACTGCATTATGTGAAAACACGTTATGGTAATGGTAGTGTATTTTCGACAGACGGTACAGTTTCAGGTTCGCGCCAGGAAGCGAAAATTAGGATTTCTAAAGCTACAAGCGCAAAAACAACTCTTGCCTCAACCGTTATTCCGGGCACTATGTTTGGGTTTAATAATGCCCTATATTTTGAATCTACTAGCAATAATTTATGGAGAATAAATTTTAGCACTTTAAGCAACGAAAGTTTTGAAAGCAAGACTTTAAAAATATATCCCAATCCTGCATCGATTCAACTTAACCTGTCGTTTGCTGATAATGTGGAAAACTCCTATATAAAAATCATTTCAATTCTAGGTCAAACTGTTCTCGAAAAGCAAAATATTTCAGGTAATAATTTGAGTTTGGATGTTTCTAATTTGTCTAAAGGAATTTATGTTATTGAAGTTGCTGATGGAAATTCAGTTTTTAATGCTAAATTTATTAAAGAATAATGTCAAAAAATCAAACTTATGAGAACTAAATATTCATTTTTACTAATACTGATTGTTTTATTTATCAGTAACAATTGCTTTGGACAAACTCATTATGAGAATTTGAAATCTGCTGAAAAGCAACGTGCGATAGACAACGAGCGCAACAAAGAAAGAGATAGACAAAATGCGGATAACAATAGACCTTTTGAAAGCAAAAGTTCAACAAACACGACAACTTCTTCGGTTGTTCAAGAAAGTTACCTTGACCAACAAATTAGGGAACAACAAAAAGCAAAAGAAAAAGCCAGTAAAGAATTATATAATAATCAAACAGATGATGTAAAACAACTTCAAACCATTGAGTGGAAAATAAGAAATACTTATGATGGAGATGAGTTGAGAAAACTTTATGTAGAGCGTGAATATCTAAATTGGAAACAAGAATATGCAAATAGAAATGATAAATCTTATGAAACTTTCTTAAAATCTAAAAAGAAAGAAGAGGTTAGAGCTATAGATGAACGTTCTACTTTAGATTTATATATTAACAAGCTTAAAGCAGTAGGATACAATTACAGTGAATCTTATGATATCTCTATAAAGTATCGATCTGCCATATTAGGAAAATCATATGATTCTGAAGAAAACCTCAAACAATTTTACAATGAACTTTATTGTTTAAAAGCATTAAAAGAAGGTTATTCAACGTCACCATTTGAGGTTTTAAAGAACGGTATTTCGGAATTAATATCAAACGATGCACCTGTAGCAGCCTTAGATTGTGTTGAATTAATTGAATCAAGATTTCCTGATAAAAAAGAAGCGTTAAAAGACTTGAAAACTGATTTGGTTGTACGGTATTTTTATTTGTTCAGATCACAAGGCGATTTGTCTAGAATGAGTGAACTTTATTTCAAATTAGAAGATGAAAATCCAAAGATATACAACAACTTTAAAGCAAAATCTACCGATAAGATTGTTACTATTAACCCTTACAAACGTTTAGATAATTATTACAATACTAAACTCACTTGTGTCGGTTGTAGGTTTGAATCTGGCGAATGGCGAAATTTAAAGAATTTAAAAAAATTAAACAAAAAAAGAGAAGAAAAGATTATAGAAGCTACGAAGCTCTGATAATATTTACTCGTTTAATAAGTAGTAATTTTAATACAATCGCAAAAGAAATGATGGACACTATTCAAAACTTCCATATAAATGAATTTATTCTCAAAATTTGTCAGCTTACATCAATCAAATTGGATGCCTTTCATTTCAATGGCAATTTCCTTATATTGTATTTTATTATTAAAGTATGACTATCAACATATTATAATTCTTTTTATTTGGGAGATTTTATTGATTATGTTTTTTGCATTGATTAGAATGCTATATGCAAATGAAGGATTGCAGACAGCAAAAGTTTATGTAGAGAAATTTATTTGGTTATTATTAGGTATATTTTTAGTCTATTTTTTTATTAAACTATCCGTTTCAATTTTGTCAAAATCGTTTACTGCAAAGTCGGTTTTAGATGAGCTTGTAGGTGTTTTAGAACAAATTTCCATTTTATTTGTAGGTCACGTTGAAGCCATTTTTTCAAATTATTTCAGAAATAATCGGTACAAAACGGCAGAGCCAAAAAACCAAATGGTTTCCTTTATTCACGTGCTAACAATTCTTGCTTTTCTGCAGTTATTTACCAGTCATGTAATTCCATTGTATCCTATTTTAGATCAAGCAGTTTGGGGAATAGTAGCCTTGGTTTTGGTCAAATTTTGTGTTGATTTATTGTTTAATTTTTTTCAAAATCCCGCTGAAATATTGCAGTCAAAAACATAAATTTCAAAAATATAAAACCTTTTAAAAAAAAATAAATGAGAACAATTTACTTTTTCATCCTGTTTTTTTGTGTTGGCAATATGATGTTTTCACAAGCGGTACCCGAGTATCAATTCAAAAACTATAAAACTCCAAAAATTGTAAACATAAAAAAAGCACCGCTTGATTTCAAGAGCAATGCAACTGCCGAATTATTTAAAACTACCATTTCCGAAACCTATAAAACCGCAAAAATTGATTTTGCAACCTATTATATATCTGTAATTTGGGGTTGCGGAACAGGTTGTATTAACGGAGCAATTGTCGATGTTCGAGACGGCAAAATATATAACTTGCCTTTAAATCCCAGCAATGCATATAGTGGTTGCTTTTCGGACACAACAAACCCTGATAAAGAAGATCGATACGAGTTCGAAAAAAATAGTTCTCTTTTTATCACCATTTTTTGCAACGATTCAGATGCCAAAAAAATGAATGAAAAATTATTAACCAAAACCTATTTTGTCAATAATTGGGACGAAAAAATGAAGAAATTCAATTTTGTCAAAAAAGTAGTTTCTATAAGAAAAATTCAAATAGCGGGTAATTAATCTTCTTTTCAAAAATAAAACATAAAATTACGTTTCATAAAAACACAAAATAGAATTAAAGCGTTGTTCAAAGCACAATCCAATTGCTGATAATTTATTTCTTTAAGCAGGAACTATTCTCAAGCACATAGAAAACATCTATGCTAAACGACAAGTTCATAATAAGCTAGAAGCCATTCAAAAAGCTAAGAATAATAAGTTGATTTAGAATTCTTTTCCTTTTGAGATATTTTTTTTACTTTTATAAAAAAATAAAAAATGCAAAACAGAATCATCATCGCAATTGTTGCCATAGTCTCCATTATTCTACTTTTCAAATTCTGCGATTTCAAAAAAGAAGACGATGCAACATTAGATTACAACACCAATCTAATTCAGCAACAAATCGTAAACGTTGGAAAAATAGTAGTTACGGAAGGTCATTTTGCCGAGGTGATTACTTACAAAGATCAGGACGAGTATTTGATGGGCGTAGTTTCTTTCGAAAAGAAAGCCATCGTTATTATTAATGCAGATGTAACTGTAGCTTATGATTTACACCAAATGAAATATGATATTGACGAAAAGAATAAGACTATTACCATCGTAAACATTCCAAAAGAAGAAATCAAAATTAGTACCGATCTACAATATTATGATGTGGAGCAAAGTAAGTTGAATCCCTTTACTGGCGATGATTACAACAAAATAAATAAAATGGTTCGGTCTAATTTAGCAAAGAAAATAGAAAAATCGTCCCTAAAATCTAACGCCAAAAACAGATTGATTTCAGAGCTTTCGAAAATGCTGATTTTGACTAATACGATGGGTTGGAAACTGAAATACGAAGGAAATGTAATCGAAAATGAGACAGATTTTAATCAAAAAATAAAAGGGTAATCAGCGGGGGTATTTTTTTATTGTTCCAGTTTTTTTATCAAATCCATACGGGCAATGGCGACAACCACTTTTGCAGCAATGTCCTCTTTTTAAGTGGTGTTTTTCTGTGAAACATTTATAACCTTCGGGCGTATAATAAAAATCTTCACCTTCAACTAATTTATTTTCATTACTTTGTTTATTCATAACGGCAAATTTATACACTTTATAACGAATGTTTCTAATTGTAACTAAATATTTTATTCCCAAAGGCTATCGCGGAATGGCGGTGTTTCCGTTTGTGATTATGAAATTTTCAGGAGATAAAAAAAATAAAGTTTTCCTGAATCACGAAAGAATTCACTTGCGGCAACAATTAGAACTACTAATTTTTCCTTTTTTTGTTTGGTATTTACTAGAGTTTGTTTTGCGCTTTATTCAATACAAAAACTTTGACTTGGCATATAGAAATATCAGTTTTGAGCGAGAGGCATATACTAATGAAAAGGACTTTGACTACTTAAAGCGAAAGTCATTTTGGAGGTTTTTGAAATTTATTTAATTTTTTCAGTTCCTGTTAGAATAAGATTATCTAGATTTTTTAATTTACCATTTCTTATAATTAATATAGAAAATTCTTATAATATTTTTTTATTTGTGTATTTAATCGATTTTAAATGTATTTTTAGCGTTTTATTATAATTATTATTTAATTTTACAAAAGATTTCTAAAAGAGGTAAGAGTTGCTTTCTATGTGAAATTCTAAATTGATGTGAAACTAAACCCCCAAAGTCATGAACACAAAAAACCTAAAAAAATTAGCGTCTTCTACTTTTGAATATTTTTCTCAAGATAAAGCAAGTTCTCATGAAATGTATGTAAAAAACAATCCTTATGCTCAAGCAAGCAATCAGTATGTTTTTGTAAAAAAAGATTCTGAGTTAGATGCTACGAACTGTAATTTATATAGGACAAATGATGGGCAATTGTTGCACACTAACACTGTATTTGGAGCTAATAAAAGTTTGGATATCTTTTCTTTTTTTCAGGAAGCAAGTGTAAATAATTACAAATACAATTATGCGTCTTCACCCGAGGGAAATGTAGCTACATCAATAACAGTAAATACAACTTTTGAAATTGAACCACAGCTAAGAGTTACAGCGCTAATCGCTACAACAACATCAACTGTTTTAGAATCTAATCCCTACGATGGCACGGCATATTCTTTTGATAGTTCTAACTATCCTAATTATAAATTTTTAGTCAAAAATTCTTGCGGTAATTAGACTCAGGTTGAATTAGCTATTACTATTGCTAAAAGTGAATGTTTTACAGCTAAAGAAACTTCTCGCACTGATACAACTACAATGTATTTTAAATTAGGTTAAAAAACGTTATAATTACAGATAAAAACCCAATGATGGGATTCTAAATATTTCTAAAAGGTATAGAGTATTGATATTGAAAGTAAATAAATAATTGTATAACATCAAAGAAAAAGCCTTTTAAATCTTATGATTTAAAGGGCTTTTTCTTTGATGTTAGCACTACTTGTGGGCGATGATAGCTAGTTCCGATGCATCGGGAGGTTCGAACCCCCGACCACTTCCTATAAAATCGGAATGCTCTGAACCCGCCGAGCTAATCTTTTTTTGAAATTAACTCTTGAATTTTAACTCTGCTTTTCCAAGATTTAATTTTTAACTCTCTTTGTTGAGCCTGTTCTTTTGTTTCGTGTTTTTCTTGATAAACCACGTTCCAATCATTAATAGTACCTGTATAACCTTTACTTTTTTGATTATGGCGAATTATTCTCGCTTCCATATCGGATGTGTAACCAATATAAAATCGGTTTTTGGTTTCGCTAAAAAGTATTTAGACTATAAATTCCATAAATTAACTAAAAATAAAAAACTCCAACATTTCTGTTGAAGTTTTCGTGGGCGATGAGGGGTTCGAACCCCCGACCCCCTCGGTGTAAACGAGGTGCTCTGAACC
>JAYVIK010000101.1:0-15368 GCA_043770265.1 Flavobacterium sp.
GTGGAGAATGACTTATTTTATACCAAACATTTTTTTAATTATTGTACCTTTCAGTTTTTGAAATGGTTTTGATTTAGTAAAGGTTAGACTTTTTAAATCATCGGGACAATTTGTTAGAATTTCATAACCTTCTTTTGTAACCCTTACGGTATCTGAATGTCTAAAGCCTCCGATGCCTTCTATATAAATTCCAGGCTCAATGCTGACTACCATATTTTCTTGTAATATCGTTTTATCGCCTTCTGCTAAATAGGGTCCTTCGTGATTTCCTAACCCAATTCCATGCCCTGTTCTGTGAACAAAATTTGCTTTTAACCCTTCTTTTTCAAAGAAAAGTTTTGCGGCAAAATCAACTTCTTCTCCTGAAACTCCTGCCTTTAAGGTTTGGTAACATCTTTTTCTGGCTTCCAACATCAAGGCGAACATTTCTTTTTGTTCTTTATTTGGTTCTTTTGTAAAAAAAGTTCTTTCTAATTCGGCGGCATATCCATTCACTTTGAGAAATGACAAACTAATGTGAGAACCTTCTACTAAAACATCGCTAACCTTCGGAACGCCGTGCGGTTGATGAGAAATTCTACTTGGCCAGGCCGCAACCAAAACATTTGTTGCCAAGTAATCAAATTCGGTTTCTTTGATTAATCGTTGTTGAATGGTCCGACCTATCGAAAAAACTTCCAATTCGGTCATTCCAAAATATACATTTTTATTTAAAATTGAAATTGTGTCATCGCAATATCGAGCAGCTCGTTTAATGAGTTCAATTTCTGTGGGACTTTTTATCCATCGCAATTTCTCGATTATCTCACATTTTTGAATGTTTAAATCCATGGCTAACAAAAAATTTGCAATTTCAAAAGGTGATTTACTGCCAATACCAATTCTGTTTACATTAGATAAAGTTGCATAAAGAACGTCTTCCCATCTTTCGGGTTTTTGAGCTGGATACTCCCAATAATGTTTGATAGAAGTAACGCTGTCTATGTGTTTTAAATGAGATAATTCCATCATTGGCACAATAAAAATTACCTCATTTTCTTTGATGACAAGAAGAAATAAACGCTCCAAACTTTTGAAGGTCAATCCCGTTAAGTAATAAATATCTTCTTCCTCTGAAACAATCAATGCCTCAATTTTATGGTTCATTAATTGTTTTTGTGCCGCAATTATTCTTTGCTTATATTCTTGCTTGCTAATTGTCATAGTTCATTTGTAGTTTATAAATTTTCAACTCAAAAGTGTTTTGTGTTTTTTTAGTTTTGATTATATAAATACTGATTTGCTAATTTATATTGTGTTTTTAAAAAATTTAATGTCATTTTTGAAAGTTCTACTTTGTGACAATGTTGTTAAACCAAACTATCAAAACTCAAACGGTTCTTCCACCGCCAACGAATCTAAAGCTGTAGAATCTGGTACTTTAATATTCAAAAGCGAATGGGCATTTCCTGTAAGTTGCAAAGGAATGCTTTGTCCAATGGTGTCTTCTGCAGTTAGAATTCCTCTTCTCAACATCAAATTGCTCAGGAATTTTTGTTGCTGTGCCGCATACGATTTTAGGTTTCCTTGGTTGTCAAAAAACCACATAAATTTCTTTGGTTTGGGAACAATCGTTGCTAGAAATAAACACTCTTTCAAAGTCAAATCGGCCGGATTTTTTTGGAAGTAGAACTGCGCCGCTTCGCCAATTCCATATACATTTGGTCCCCATTCGATAACGTTGAAATAGACTTCCAGCATTCGCTCTTTGCTGGCGATTCGGTTGTTTTCAAGAATATAAACCAATAAGATTTCTTCTAATTTTCGCGAAGCTGTTTTTTCTCGGGTCAGAAATACATTTTTAATTAATTGCATACTAATCGTACTGGCACCACGAGAGAATTTCTTGGTGCGAATGTTTTTAAGAATAGATTGTTTAAAAGCCTCGTCGATAAAGCCACGATGCGAGAAAAACGATGGATCCTCAGAAGTTAGAACGCATTTTTGTAAATAAGGCGATATTTGATTTAATGGTGTGTAATTTGGATTTGCTGAACCAACCAAAACTGGGCGTTGTTGCACGTTTTGGATGATGGCGCGATACACAAATTCACCATTGAGTTTGTTGAGATTGGCTTCGCCGTATTTGGTAATTCTTAGATTTTCTTTCTTTAACCTGCTGTCAAAAACCAGTCGATTTGGTTTGTTTTTATTGAACATAAAATTCAGCTTGTATTCGAAATTACCTTGTGCTTCCATTCCTTGAAAATGAGTAAACAAACCATCGGGAAGCGAAACGATAAAATCCTGCGCTTTCATTTTTGGGATTGCGACTTGGAGTTTGTAAATCGTATCTTCTTCGGTTTCATAAGCCAAATAAGGATGAAATTTTACTTTGTTGAATTGAACTGTCGAACTGCTGTCAATGGAAATAAAATCTGAACCCAAGAGAAAACGGAAATCGAATTTTACATTTTTGATAATCACATCCTTGCTAGCAATTTTCTTGTGATTGACCATCAAATTGGCAATGGAAGCAAAACCGTCAACGTGCAATTCGCCACTCGATTTGTCAATGTTTTGTATGTTGATTCGAATGGCATCGAAGCTAGATTTCAAACCGTAACGTTGGTCAATATAGGGCAATTTTATAGCGCCTGTATCAATATTAATAAACCGAATATCGGCCATTTTGTTTCTTGGATCGGCTAGACCAGCGATTCGGATGCGTTGTGAATAAGTTTTAGTTTCAACTTTAATAGAGGTTTCGAGTTGCTGGTTGACCAATCGCAGTTTTTGAAAATTAATACTAGTTTTATTTCCATTGTCATTCAATCGAAACGAAAGGTTTTCGACTTTCATATCGGTTGGTATCAAGTTCAATACTTTCGAAATGATGCTATAGGCAAACTCGGCGTAATCTCTTTTTTCGTTTTCAGTAGTTTCGGTTTTGTCTTTTTTTAGAAATGCATCAAAATTGCGACCCTTTTTGTTTTTAACCAATTGCACATAACCTTTCTCAATTTCTAAAGTCCCTAGTTGCACATCGCCCAACAATAATCGCCATAAATTGACACTGGTTTTCATTTTACGGATGCTAAAAAGCGTGTCGGCATTTTTGGGAACCAAAATTATTTCTGAAAAACTCAAACCCGAAAGTCCAACGAAATTAGCTTTTTTTATCGAAAAAGTACTGTTGTATTCGGTTGCCATTTTAAAGGAAGTCTTGGCGATGGTTTGCTGCAAGACTTCATTTCTAAAAACAAAAAGGGCTATAATTAGTGTCAAAAAAGTTAGGACAACTATTTTTGCAGCTAAAATGATTTTTTGTTTTCGGGTTCTCATATTCAGGATTCTATTTTTGATTTATCCAAACAACTCACTCGCCACATCTTCAATCTTAGCCACCAAACGCACTTTTATTATCGTGTTTTTCAAGGCAATTTTATTGTATTTGGATACAAAAATGGTAGAAAATCCTAGTTTTTCTGCTTCTTGAATGCGCTGATCCACACGGTTTACGGGACGAATTTCGCCTGAAAGTCCGACTTCGCCAGCAAAACAAAAATCTTTATTCACCGGAATGTCTTCATTCGAGGATAAAATAGCGGCCACGACTGCCAAATCAATCGCCGGATCATCTACCGAAATCCCTCCGGTTATGTTCAAGAAAACATCTTTGGCACCCAACCGAAAACCAGCGCGTTTTTCTAAAACGGCCAATATCATATTCAGTCTTTTGGCATTGTAACCCGTTGTGCTGCGTTGCGGCGTTCCATAAACTGCGGTGCTGACTAAGGATTGAATTTCAATCATCAACGGACGCATTCCTTCGAGAGTTGAGGCGATGGCGGTTCCAGATAATTCCTCGTCTTTGTGAGAAATCAATATTTCAGATGGGTTTGAAACTTCGCGTAAACCATTGCCCAGCATTTCATAAATCCCTATTTCGGCAGTGGAACCAAAACGGTTTTTTAGCGAACGTAGAATACGATACACATGATTTCGATCACCTTCGAATTGCAAAACGGTATCTACCATGTGTTCCAAAATTTTGGGTCCAGCAATGTTTCCATCTTTGGTAATATGACCAATTAGAATCACAGGAACATTCGATTCTTTAGCAAATTTTATCAACTCGGCAGTGGTTTCTCGAATTTGAGAAATGCTTCCCGGAGTCGATTCGATATAATCAGTATGAAGTGTTTGAATGGAATCGATGATGACGATTTCTGGTTCGATAGCTTCAATTTGTTTGAAGATATTTTGGGTCTTGGTTTCGGTGAGAATGTAACAATTATCGCTGTTTGGCGTAATTCTTTCGGCACGCATTTTTATTTGTTTTTGGCTTTCTTCACCCGAAACATAAAGGGTTTTGTAAGGTAGTTTTAAGGAAATTTGCAATAAAAGAGTGCTTTTTCCAATGCCGGGTTCACCACCCAAAAGGATTAACGAACCAGGAACAATGCCGCCGCCCAACACGCGATTGAGTTCGCCGTCCAGCGTATTCATTCTGACTTCTTGGCTAGAATCAATTTCGTTGACTTTCAGCGGTTTCGAAACTCTTTTCGAATCGGAAGTGGTGGGTTTCCAACTTGATTTTTCTTCTTTTTGAATTATTTCTTCAACGATGGTATTCCATTCTTTGCAGGAATTGCATTGTCCTTGCCATCTTGAATATTGGGCACCACAATTTTGGCAAAAAAAGGAAGTTTTTACTTTTGACATTATTTTGAACTAAATTAAATTCAAATTTAGTCTAAAGAAAATTCAAAAAAAAGGGTTTAATTTTGTAAAACAAAAAATCATTCAATTATGTCAATGAATTGTCATTTTCATTAGGAAAAACAATCCAAGGTTTGAAGGTTTTGGCTTCTTCAAAATCTAATGTTGCATACGAAATAATGATGATAATATCGTCTTTTTGCACTTTTCGCGCAGCAGGTCCATTGAGGGTTATTGTGCCTGAATTTTTTTCGCCAACAATGACATACGTTTCAAATCGTTCGCCATTATTGATGTTTACTATAGAAACTTTTTCGCCTTCAATAAGATTTGATGCGTCCATCAAGGCTTCGTCAATAGTGATACTCCCGATATAATTTAAATCGGCGCCAGTGACTTTTACACGATGAATTTTTGATTTTACGACTTGTATTTGCATAGTGCAAAAGTATATTAATTTAGTGAAATGGTGTCAATCAATCGAATTTTGTTGACAAATACGGCTATAAAAGCGCGGTATTTCTTAGTTTTACTTTTTCTGACGCAAGGTAATAGTGTTTCTTCATCTGCAATTTCGAAATATTCTAAAATAAAAGTGGGATGTTTATCGAATTTTTTTCTAGCCCATTCCGTTACGGTTTTGGTACTATTTTTTTTGAATTTTTCTTTAGCTTCTACCAATGTTTTATAAATTATCGAAGCTTCCTGTTTTTCTTCTAGAGACAAAAGTTCGTTTCGGGAACTCATTGCGAGATGATTGGGTTCACGGTGAATTGGACAGCCTATTACGTTGATTTTCAACTTGTTTTTAGCGGCCATTTTCTTCACTATTTGCAATTGTTGAAAATCTTTTTCGCCAAAATAGGCATTCGTAGGTTCCACAACGTCAAATAATCGCTTAACAATAGTGCCAACACCATTAAAATGACCCGGTCTGAATTTGCCTTCCATTTGGTTTTCTAAACCATCAAAGTCAAAAAATTGGGACGAAGGTTTTCCTTCATAAATATCGTCAATTGGTGGAGCATATACTAAGATGTCGGGACTTAAACCCTCGATTTTTTTTAGGTCAACGTCTAGTGTTCTTGGGTATTTTGCAAGATCTTCGGGATTATTAAATTGAGTCGGATTAACAAAAATACTCACGATGGTGGTTTCATTTTCGGACATTGATTTTGTCATCAACGATAAATGACCTTGGTGTAATGCACCCATAGTGGGTACAAAACCTATTGAGGAATGATTGGTTTTAATAGATTTTAAATACTCTATCAAAGCTGCTTTTCCGTAGAAAATGTGCATAGCTGTTTTGTTGAAATAATATGCAAACATAATATTTTAGTCTATAACTGCATAAATTTTTGTAATTTTGCATGGTTTTTATTGCCAATAAATTTAGTAATTTACAATATGGAAGATAAGAGAATATTATATGTATCATCTGAAGTGGTACCTTATCTAGCTGAAAATGAGGTGTCTTCGATGTCTTACGAAGTGCCAAAAATGATCAATAATCAAGGTGGACAAATTAGAATTTTCATGCCGAGATATGGCAATATAAACGAAAGAAGACATCAATTGCACGAGGTAATACGACTTTCGGGGATGAATTTGGTAGTAAATGACTTGGATATGCCTCTGATTATTAAAGTAGCATCGATTCCAAAAGAAAGAATTCAGGTATATTTTATTGATAATGATGAATATTTCAAACGAAAAGCTACTTTTACAGATGAAGAAGGAGTGCTATTTCCGGATAACGATGAACGCGCCATTTTCTTTGCCAAAGGCGTGGTTGAAACCGTAAAAAAATTGAATTGGGTTCCGGATATTATTCATGTTCACGGATGGATGGCAGCAATGTTGCCTATATACATGAAGCATTTTTATAAAAACGAAGCTTTATTTTCAGATACCAAGATTGTAACATCGGTTTATAGTCAATCTTTTGAAGGGGCTTTAGATAAAGAAATGATCAACAAAATAAAGTTTGATGGTGTTCCAGTTGCGTCCATTTTAGATTTAGAAACTCCTGATTACGAAAATATTATGAGAGCTACAATCCTTCATTCTGACGCTTTAATAATTGCTTCAGAAAACCTATCTCCAAGTTTAACAAAATTTATAGAATCTTCAGGAAAACCTTTTTTACCTTTCACCCCAAAAGATAAATTCGCCGAAACGTATTCTAACTTTTATAAAAATTTTGTTCTATAAATTAAACATTTTCAAGTAAACATGCACAATAATTTCCTTTTCAAACCCCTATTATTTCTTGTAAGCATCCTTCTTTTCGTTTCTTGTGATAAAGATTATAGTGCAGTTGGAGGCACATTAATTGGTGAAAATAATTTCGAATTAGTTAAGGACAACTTAAGCACCGTATCGGCATCAACGAAAAAAACGGGTGCGATAGCTTCTAATAATTTAGAATTCAATTCATTAGGTGTTTTAGACAATAAAGCTTTTGGCGAAACTACTGCAAATTTTGCCACTCAAGTTCAGTTAGCGGTTGTTAATCCTACAATTGATATTAATTTGGTTCAAAAAGTAGAAAGTGTTACACTTTATATTCCCTATTTTCCCAAAAAAATAACCTCCAATATAGATGGTAGTTCAATTTATCAATTGGATTCTATTTACGGCAATAAAACTTCCAAAATAAAATTAAGTATTTACGAGAACAAATCTTTTTTAGGAAAAGAAAATACTGAAGGATTTCCTGCACCTCTTTTGGATTTAAGCTATCCTCAATTATATTATTCTGATCAAAATTCTCTTTTTAATACCGGCAAAGGACAACTTTTGAACGATTCCGATGATTCAACTCAAAATAGTGCTTTTGTTTTCAGCGAAAAAGAATTTTCAATTCCTGTTGCAGCCACCGCTACAACTGCCGCATCTACTACATATATTGCTCCCGGAATGCGATTGGAATTGAACAAAAAATTTTTTCAAGATATGCTTTTTAATTTGAATTCTAGTTACAATTTATCAACTGATGAGATTTTTAAACGATATTTCAAAGGCTTATTTTTTAGTGTTCAAAAAGCAGATGCTTTAGGTGTTTTAGCAAGAATGAATTTTAAAAATGGTAGTATTGTAGTCAAATATAAAGAAAAAACATCTTCTACAGTTGAAACATTGGTTGATAAAACAATCACTTTAAACCTTACAGGAAATACGGTTAATTTATTTACCAACGCACCTAGTACAACTGTGGGTTCCTATTCTAACCCAAGTCCAGATAGACTGTATTTAAGAGGAGGAGAAGGAAGTGTAGCCACAATAGATTTGTTTAAACCCGCTGTTGATTTTGTATCTTATAACAGAATAACTAAAACAATTGACAAAACCAAAGGCAACGGAATTCCAGATGAGTTGGATTACATTAAAGAAAAAGGATGGTTGATTAACGATGCCAGTTTGACTTTTTATATTGACCAAACTCTTATGGCAGGTGTTACCGAACCCAGTAAAATATTTTTATATGATATAAACAATCAGCAAGTCTTTTCTGTGGGTGTTATTGAAAAAGACGCATCAGGACGTGGTCTAAAATACAAAGTTGGAATTACTGATTATATTAGAGGTGTAATAAATAATGAATTTACAAGTGTAAAATTAGGCGTTTCGGTTGGACTGGCAGTGACGAATGTAAAATTTAAAAAAACGAAAGATGCGCCACCTTATGCACAATGGCAACAGCTTAATCAAGTGGAAAAAAACGCTTATTTTTTTCCAGAATCTTCTGTTATAAATCCAGTTGGAACCATTCTTTATGGCAGTAACACCTCTGTTGAAAGCAAAAAACTAAAACTTGAAATATATTATACAAAACCTAAATAAACCTAAATAAACCAAAACTATGTGTGGAATTGTCGGATACATTGGCTATAGAGAAGCTTATCCTATTGTGATAAAAGGATTAAAAAGATTGGAGTACAGAGGATATGATAGCGCAGGCGTTATGTTATATGACGGAAAAGAAACTAGTCTTTGTAAAACAAAAGGCAAAGTGGTAGATCTAGAAGTAAAAGCTGCAAAAGAAATTTCAATTAACGGAACAATCGGAATTGGGCATACACGTTGGGCAACTCACGGTGTTCCAAATGATGTTAACTCGCATCCACACGTATCTAATTCCGGTGATTTAGTAATTATTCATAACGGAATTATCGAAAATTACGCTCCTCTCAAAGTGGAATTAATAAAAAGAGGTTATGTCTTTCATTCAGATACTGATACCGAAGTTCTTGTAAACCTTATAGAAGAAGTACAGAAAAAAGAAAATCTAAGACTAGGAAAAGCAGTTCAGATAGCATTAAACCAAGTTTTTGGGGCCTATGCAATTGCAGTTTTTGACAAAAAAAATCCTGATGAAATTGTGGTTGCTCGACTGGGAAGTCCATTGGCAATAGGAATTGGAGAAGGAGAATATTTTATTGCCTCGGATGCTACACCATTTATCGAATATACTTCGAATGCAGTATATTTAGAAGATGGAGAAATGGCAAATATAAGGTTGCATAAACCTATGAGAATTCGAAAAATTAAAGACGATTCTTTAGTTGATCCTTATATTCAAGAGCTTCAAATGAACTTGGAGCAAATTGAAAAAGGCGGTTACGACCACTTTATGTTAAAAGAAATTTACGAGCAACCTAGCGTAATTACGGACACATATAGAGGACGATTGCATGCAAACGAAGGAATTATTCAAATATCTGGAATAGAAGATAATTTAGAAAGATTTCTCAATGCCGAAAGAATTATTATTGTTGCTTGCGGAACTTCTTGGCATGCAGGACTTGTTGCTGAATATGTATTTGAAGAGTTTACCAGAATTCCTGTTGAGGTGGAATACGCATCCGAGTTTAGATACAGAAATCCAATAATTAACAAAAAGGATATCGTTATTGCTATTTCACAATCTGGCGAAACTGCTGATACGATGGCTGCAATAAAGTTGGCTAAAGAAAAAGGAGCTTTTATTTACAGCGTTTGTAATGTAGTTGGTTCTTCCATTGCGAGAGAATCGCATGCAGGTACACACACTTATGCGGGTCACGAAATTGGCGTAGCTTCTACCAAAGCATTTACAACGCAAATTACAGTATTGATAATGATGGCGTTGCGGTTAGCCAAAGCTAAAGGAACCTTGTCAAATACCGATTTTCACAGGTATTTGCAGGAGTTAGAAATTATTCCTAATAAAGTTAAAGAAGCGTTAGAAACCGAGGTTAAAGCAAAGGAAATTGCTGCGATTTTTAAAAACACTCAAAATTGTTTGTATTTAGGTCGAGGATACAATTTTCCTGTTGCACTTGAAGGAGCATTGAAACTAAAAGAAATCTCTTATATTCATGCTGAGGGTTATCCTGCAGCAGAGATGAAACATGGTCCAATTGCTTTGATTGACGAGCACATGCCGGTAATTGTTATTGCACCTAAACAAGGACATTATGACAAAATTGTAAGCAACATTCAAGAAATAAAAGCACGAAGGGGTATTATCATAGCTGTTGTTACAAAGGGAGATACTCAAGTACGTGGTTTGGCTGATTATATCATCGAAATTCCCGAAACTTCCGATGCTTTATCACCGTTAATCACCACTATTCCGTTGCAATTATTATCGTATCATATTGCTGTTTTGAGAGGCTGTAATGTAGATCAGCCGCGTAATTTAGCGAAGTCAGTTACTGTAGAGTAATTAATTTTTATTATTTTTATCTTAAGCGAGGTTTTTACCTCGCTTTTTTTTGCATCTATTTTTTTATTGAAACATCATTTTTAAGTCGTTATTTTGTATGCATGCATACAAAATAGCATTATTTTAACTAAACTGCATTAATAAGTTTAATGATTTTCAATAGGGCTATTTATAATGGAATTATATTATATTAATTTTTTTTAGTGTTTTTTTATTAATATCAAAATTATTTGTACTTTGGTCGCATTAACTAACAAAATTCAATCAAATGAGAAGCTATTTACTTGTTTTAACCTTGTTTTTTTGTGGCATTTCTTTTGCACAAAACACAATAACAGGTTCTGTTACAGAAAGTAACAACCAACCCATTCCTGGCGCCAATATAAAAGTCGTTGGTAACAAAGCAGGAGCGGTAACAGATGCTGATGGAAAATTTACTTTAACAACAGCATTAAACCCACCATTTACACTTGAAGTAACTAGCATTGGACACCAAACCAAAAAAGTTAGTGTTGCTTCAAACAATCAAAATGTAGTAATCAAACTTTCTGACGATCAGACTACATTGGACGAAGTAGTAGTTTCTGCCTCAAGGACTCCAGAACGAATTTTAGAATCTCCAGTTACTATTGAGCGAATGGGTATCAAGGAAATTAAAAAAACCGCTGCGCCTTCGTTTTATGACGGATTAGAAAACCTGAAAGAAGTACAAATGAATACGAGTAGCTTATCTTTTAAATCGATAAATACTCGTGGATTTGCAACAGTTGCCAACACTCGTTTTATGCAATTGGTTGACGGAATGGATAATTCTTCACCATTATTGAACTTTGTTTTAGGAAATCTTATTGGTATTTCTGAAATCGATGTGCAAAGTGTTGAATTATTGCCTGGTGCTTCTTCTGCCTTGTATGGAGCCAATGCTTTCAATGGTATCTTATTTATGACTAGTCAAAGTCCTTTTACGAATCAAGGTATTACTGCTTATGCAAAATATGGAAATACAAGTCAAAATGCTGCTGGTATCAACAGTTTTTCTGATTATGGAGTACGAATGGCGCATGCATTTTCACCACACTTTGCAGCAAAAGTTAATTTTTCATTTCTGAATGGAACCGACTGGTATGCTACAAATTATGATGATATTGAGGTAGCAGGAAGAGACAGAAGCAACCCTAGCTATAATGGTATAAATGTATATGGCGATGAAGCGGCTTTAAATATTAAAAACAGAAACCCTTTTGGTTCAACTGGATATAATATTTTGCCCAATATTGATATTTCTAGAACAGGGTATAATGAAACTGATCTTACAGAAAGTGTAGTAAGAAACTCAAAAATCGATTTTTCATTGCATTTTAAACCTTGGGCAAATACAGAAAGCCTTAAAGATGTTGAAATTATTTGGCAATCTAAATTTGGTTTTGGAAACTCAGTTTATCAAGGAGCAAGTCGTTATAATTTGAATAACTTCTTTATGCAACAGCACAAATTAGAGTTTAAAGGGAAAAACTTTTTTGTTAGAGGATATACAACTACTGAGGATGGTGGTCAATCGTATGACATGACATTTACCGCTTTAAACATCAATAGAACTTGGAAATCAGACGCACAATGGTTTGGCGAATATGGTGCTGCTTATGGTGCTGCATCAGTAGGAGCGGTTCCAGGTGTTGGAACACTTCCTGCTCAAGCACATGCTTTCGCAAGAAGTGTTGCTGATACAGGTAGATTAATCCCGGGAACACCGGCATTTAAAGCTGCTTTCGACAGAGTAATAGCAGATCCAAATGTATTAACAGGATCAAAATTAGTTGATAATTCACACATATATCACGCTGATGCTAATTATAATTTTAGAGACATAATCAAACCAGTTGAAATTCAAGTTGGAGGTTCATATAGATTGTATGATTTGAATTCGTTTGGTAGAATTTATACAGATGATATCGGAACAATACAATTTAATGAATATGGAATTTATACTCAAGCTCAGAAAAAGTTAATGGATGATAAATTAAAATTAACCGGTTCTGTAAGATATGATAAATCTAAAAATTTTGACGGGAATTTTTCACCTAGGTTGTCTGCAGTGTACTCATTAGATGATCAAAAAAATCATAACTTAAGAGCGTCTTTTCAAACAGGCTTTCGAAATCCATCGACTCAAGATCAATATATTGGTTTTGACGTAGGATCTAGAGTATTAATAGGTTCTGCTCCCGATAACCTTACTCGATTTTCTGAAACATTGCCAATTTCCCCTGCTGGAATTGCTGCCGGAAATGCATCAACAAAAACAATAAATGGCGAAGGGGCTTATTATAACTCTTTTACTGAAGCCTCTTATTTAGCTTTTGATGCTGCTTACAGATCTGGACCACCTTCAGGTTTAAATGCTGCTGCTGATTTATTGGTTAAAACTAATGCGCCATTGGTACAACCTGAACAAGTAAAAGCATTTGATTTAGGTTATAGAGGTAATATAAAAGGATTTGCTTTAGATATTAATGGATATTATAATAGCTACAATGATTTTATTGGTGGTTTTAATGTAATAAATCCACTTTACGGTACTGCTGAAACAAACCCAACCGATATTTCGGCTACTTCTGCTGCTGCAGCTCTTGTAAACAGAGACATCAGAACTTTTCAAGTATTCACTAACACGAGTCTTGTTGTAAAATCGTTAGGATTTGGATTAGGATTGTCTAAGAAAATTTACAAAGACTTCGAATTAAGCGGAAACTATAATTTTTCTGAGTTTGATTTTGATCAGGCAAAAGATCCTGACTTTGAAGCCAGTTTCAATACGCCTAAACACAGAATAAAACTATCGTTAGGAAATGATAAATTATTTAAAAACTTTGGAGTATCGGTAAGCGGAAGATGGAATTCAGCATACATCTGGGAGTCTTCTTTTGCAGACGGTATGATCGCTGAGGCAACTGTAATCGATGCACAAGCTAATTATAGTTTAACTAGTTTAAAATCAATTATCAAAATTGGAGCAACAAACATAGGTGGAAAAGAATACGGACAAGTATTAGGAGCAGGACTTATTGGGCAACAATATTTTGTTTCTTGGACAATTACTCCTTAATTAAATCAACAATTAAATTTAAAATATCATGATAAAAAATATAAAATTGCTACTATTGGTTGCCGCAACCTTTGTAGCTTGTAATGACGAAGAAGCTGTTACTTATGATACAGCAGACGGATTGCCGCTTACCGCAGGAACAGCTGATTTTTCTAAATATGTTGCTCTTGGCGATTCTTTTGCAGCCGGATTTTCTGATGGTGCGTTATTTATTGAAGGTCAAAAAGGAGCTTATCCAAATATTATTGCAAACCAATTAGCACTTGTTGGCGGGGGTAGTTTTACAACACCTCTTATGGCAGATAATATTGGTGGATTACTTCTAGGTGGAACACCAATTCAAGGAGTTAGATTGTATTTTAACGGAAGAGCTCCCGTTTCGGTTCCAGGTTCTCCGACAACTGATGTCACAAAAAAACTTTCAGGTTTTTTTAATAATATGGGAATACCAGGAGCGAAAAGTTTTCATTTGTTAGCACCAGGTTATGGTAACACAGCTGGCGTAGCTTTAGGCACAGCAAGTCCATATTTTTCTCGTTTTTCATCAAGTGCTACAGCAACAGTTTTGGCAGATGCTTTAGCACAAACCCCAACTTTCTTTTCTTTATGGATTGGTGGTAATGACGTATTAGGATACGCATTAACTGGTGGCGATGGAACAAACCCAATAACTCCAACAGCTACATTTAGCGGAGCCTATAATGCGATAGTTTCTCAATTAGCATCAGGCGGTCGAAAAGGAGTTATTGCAAACTTACCTTATGTTAGTACTTTGCCGCATTTTACAACAGTTCCTCACAACCCTGTACCATTAGATGCTGCTACAATTGCACAATTAATGAATACTACAACTGGTTTTGGAAGATACAATGGCGGACTTCAACTTGCGTTAGCAAACAATTTAATTACGGCTGCGGAAGTGGCTAGAAGAACAATTGCTTTTACTCCAGGAGCTGGAAATAAAGTGGTTATGGAAGATAGTTATTTAACTAATTTATCGGCTCTTGGAATTCCATCAATTCGTCAAGCTACTGCCGAAGACTTAATTGTTTTGCCTGCAAGTTCATTTATAGGAAGTACAGTTGGGGGCAACGCACAATTAGTAAATGGAGTTTCTGTTCCTTTAGCAGATAAATGGGTTCTTTCTAAAGATGAAATTCTAGAGACTAAAGCAGCTGTAGATGCCTTTAATTTAGTAATAGAAACAGCAGCAACTACAAACAAATTGGCTTTAGTAGATGCTAAAGCAATAATGACTCAACTATCTACTACCGGAATAACCGCCAATAATTTTACCGTGAACGCAACTTTTGTATCAGGAGGTGCTTTTTCTCTTGACGGATTTCACCCAACACCAAGAGGATATGCTTTGATAGCTAATAATTTTATTAAAGCAATTAATTCTAAATATGGTTCAAACCTAAATGGAGTTAATTTGGGAGATTACAGAATATTATTTCCAATGGATGCTAATAATTTTTAAATTCATTCCTTAAATCTATAAAACCACCTCGACATCGGGGTGGTTTTTTCTTTTAAAAGTATTTTTCTTCGAATATCCCTTAGTAAAGAACAATTCTTTAAAATTCACTTCATTTTTATAAAAAAAGTATTGATTTTTATATTTTAAAAAATTATCTTTGCGCACTGAAAAACGCATCTATTAGATTGATTTCGACTAGTTGTCATTCATAAACCAGAATAGCTATTTATTAAATACATAAACAATGTCAAAAGTAATAGGAAAAGTTGCCCAAATCATCGGACCAGTTGTCGATGTAGTTTTCAACGGTAAAGATGTTGAACTTCCAAAAATTTATGATTCATTAGAAATCACAAAAAAAG
>JAYVIK010000102.1:0-15329 GCA_043770265.1 Flavobacterium sp.
GTAATGCTGTAGTGAAACCAGGTAAACTCTATGCGGTGAAATTTCAAGTATATCGGCATTTAAGGGTGCTCGCCCGTTGTCGAAGGGTAGAAAGATGGAGTGCGTGAGCAATTGCGTGCCTAGATAAATGATAAGGCTCCAATTTATTGGGGACAGAATCCGGCTTACAGGTCTGCTTTTTTTAATGTTTTTTATTTAAAAATAAATGGCATTAATTACCATAATTGATGCACTTGCGGCTTAATGTACTTTTCATAAATGGCATTCATCGCTGCAATTTTTTCTGGCGTCAATTTTGGTAAATCATAAACTGATAGATTTGATTCAACGTGACTGGCTTTTGACGCACCTGGAATAATACAACTGATTTCATTGAAACTCAAAATCCATTGCAAGGCAATTGGTGCCAAATTTGAAACTCCGGGGAACAAAGCTTTCAAGGCTTCGACGGCTTTCAAACCCAATTCATAATCGATTCCTGAGAAGGTTTCTCCTTTGTCGAATGCAGCTCCGTTTCTGTTGTAGTTTCGATGGTCTTGTGCTCCAAAAGTAGTTTTAGCATCGAATAATCCGGTGAGAAGTCCGCTCGCCAAGGGAACTCTGGCAATGATACCAATATCCTTTTTCTGTGCTTCCTTGAAAAACAATTCGGATGGTCGCTGACGAAACAGGTTGAAAATGATTTGAACAGTAGTCACGTTTGGATATTCAAGGGCTTTCAGTCCTTCTTCTACTTTTTCGACGCTTACTCCAAGGTTTTGAATTTTTCCTTGTTCTTTCAAACGGTCAAACATTTCAAAGATTTCAGGACGATAATAGACTTCGGATGGCGGACAATGCAATTGAATTAAATCCAAAGTTTCGAGACCGGTTCTTTTTAAACTATCTTCTACAAATTTTTGTAAAACCTTTGGTTGGTAGCCTTCATTCACGTGTGGATTGATGTGGCGACCACACTTTGTAGCCACATAAATGCGTTCTGAACGGGAGCGAACCACTCTTCCAACGGCGGTTTCACTCAAGCCATTTTCATACACATCGGCAGTATCAATAAAATTTACACCATTGTCAATGGCCGTATTGATCAATTCGTCTGCGGTTTTATCATTGAAGGGCGAACCCCATTTTCCGCCCACTTGCCAAGTTCCCAATGCTATTTTGGATATTTTGAAATTGGTTTTGCCTAGTTTTCGACAGATCATCTTTTATTTTTTTACAAAGAAAACCTTTTTTGTTGAATTCATTTATAAAATAATTCAATGGACTACCTTCTAATAATAACCTTTTTAGAAAAAGTGCCATTATCCGTATTTACTTTCAAAGTATAAAGTCCGATGGGTAAATTTTGGACTTTTATTGTAAAATCAGTACCAGTTATTGGATTTAAATAAGTTTGAATGGTTCTGCCATCTAGAGAATAAACGGTTATAGAGTTGATGTTATTTGGGGAATGAACGCTGATGATTTCTGAACTTGGATTAGGATAGACCACCACTTCGTTTTTTATTTCAAAATCGTCTAATTCCAATACTTTATAATTATAACAACTCGGCGGTACCCTATTTTGAGTTTTTATCATATTGGTTATTTTGGTATTGGCATAACCGGAATTGGTCGTAAAATTGTAAAAGGATAAGTCAAGAGTTGCATTATTAGCACCAAACCAATCTTGTAAAATGGTACTAAAAACACGTCGGTAATCATGTTGTACCGTTTGAACTTGATAATTGTTTCCTGCAATAGCCTCGTTTAAATTGATATTGGTTCCTGAAACCCCGGGAGCGATGGAACTTCCAAAAACGAACATTGGAGCAATTTCTCCGTGATCGGTTCCTAAATTTCCGTTTTCGGCTGCTTTCCTTCCAAATTCCGAAAAGGTGACTGCAATAACATCATCTCCCTTGTTTTGATTATTCAAATCAGTAATAAAAGTTTTTATAGATTCGGAAATTTGGGTCAACAAATCGGCATGTTTACCTATATGCGATGTAGTATTTGTTGCTACTTGTAAATCATGAGTATCGAATCCGCCTATTTTCACCAGATACACTTTGGTTTGCAAGCCGCCTGAGATAAATCGAGCTACTGTTTTCAGTTGGTTTGCAATACTTGTATTTGGATAAGTCAATGAATTGCTGCCACTATTGAATGCGGCTGATATGGTTTGAGCATACGTATTTGATGAAGTGTCATTCTCCAAAATAAACTTCAATAAATTACCGTATTCTGAATTTGGAATATTGGTTGGTGCTGCACCTCCTAATCCGTTAATAACCGAATAAAAACCTGAAGGATCTTGGCCATTAATATTTAAGGACATTCCATGTTCGACTTCACCATGAAAACCCAAAGAATTTTCACTACTGCCCAATTGGATGCCTAATGGGAAATTGGCATTAAGATAATCCGTGTAATAATTTTCTAAAAAACGTCCCACCCATCCGCTCTGCGAGACGTTGTTTGCTGGAGTTCCATCGCCTCCAGAAAGCCATAAGTCAGTAGATTTGAAATGAGATTTGTCTTGGGTAGGATAACCAACACCTTGAATGACACGCATTAATCCACTGTCATACAGGCTTTTGAAACCTATTAAAGATGGATGTAAACCTACCTGATCAGCCAAGCTTAAAGTAGTATCTAAATTGATAATGCCATTAATTCCTGTGTTGCTTAATTTGATATTAGGCCTCAAGCTGGCGTATTTATCATATTGATTTAAAGGCACAACGGTGTTTAGTCCATCATTGGCTCCAGCTAATTGAACAAGTACAATTTTTTTGCCGTTTATATTGGGACAAGTTTCCATTCCTGCCGATTTGAACAACGCAAAAACATCAGTAGGCAAAAGACTTAATACGCTTGCTGTTGATGATAATTTTATAAAGTTTCTTCTTTTCATAACTTTCTTCTTTAAAATAAAAAACAATTTTTCCTTTTAGTAAAGTGCATTAAAATACTTGCGATTCCGGAGCACTTAAAATCTTGGATACCAATAATTTTAATCTTGGTTCCACTACCGAATTATCATTTTTAGATAAATAGGAGCTCCAGGCACCTGACCAATAATAATCCTCCAGACCTTGCAAAAGAAAAGAATTCATGAAATAATTTATTCGATCAGCATTAGGAACTTGGGCAAATAAAGCGTTGCAAAGTTCCGCTGTTAGTGTATAAGCATCTGAAGCATCGGAAATCAAATTCCCGTTTCTGATCACATCCGAAATGTTGATTTTAGCCCTAATATTTGCATTGCCACTAATCCTGTTGAAACCATCTAAAAGAGATTCACCCAATCGATATCTTGCTATTAATGTTGATGATGATATCCAATTTTTGTCAAAGGAAGGAGACTGATAATAGGCGGGATGACCAGCAACGTTATCAGGGTCAAATAAAATCATGTTGGCACCAGTTAAAAAGGTGTCATGAAGAAAGGGGTTCCAAAAATTAATGTAAAATTCGTTAGGATTAGTTGTTGGATTCGGCATAGTAGCCTTTAGATAAGTTACAATTTCAGAAACTTGTTGAAGAGGCGATTTTATAATCCCTCCAAGGGTTTCATCTTTGGCATTGGTATCATCTAAATCATAAAAATGTTGGCTTTCCAGTAGTTTTCTAATGATGGGCGTTATTTCATACCCATTGTTGAATAAATCGTTTGCCAATGGTGTAATGATATCGGTTTCTACTTCAGGAGAAATGGTGCCTTTTACAAAATAAATGTAGATTTTTCTGCAAATATTTTTGGCAGTAGCCTTTTGGTTAAAGACCATATCAATAAAAGAATTCAATTCTGTATCCATCCCATTTGCATCCGTGGCAGAAGCAATTGAAGTATTGCCAAATGATGAACTAAAAACTTTAGAACCCGTGTTGTCATGAGCTGAATACACATTATATCCTTTTGGAATACCAGTTACAGCATCAATAACTGTTCTATCATATTTTACTCTAAAACCAGTTAACACTCTTGCGGCTTGTACAATATCTGTTTCGGTATAAGTAGTGTAATTTCCAGCAGCAATTTGAGGTCCTTTGCCAATTGTAAATAGTTCAAAAAATTCTCTGGCATAATTTTCATTTGGGGCTGATTTGGTATTTGCGGTGTTGTTTAAATAAATCAACATGGCATTATCAAGAGTCATTTTTTTTGCTAAAGATTTATAATTTCCATTAGAATAAAACAACAGCAACCGAATATGGTCATAAAAATAAGTAGATGCCCCACAAACACTTTTTTCAACAGTGAATCTTGTAGAAAGAAAATGACTTAATTTGTATTTCAAGGTCGGACTATTGATGGCATTATACCACCACCAACCAGCGATAATTGAACGTTTCCTAGCTTGAGCAAGAAAGCTTGAGGGTGTGTTGGTAGATTCTGTCCAAAAACCATCTGGTGTCGATGTAGGAGTTGGATCATATGGTAAAGGCAATGTTAAAGGCGTATTTGCGAGTAATAAATCTAACGCCTGTGCTGGTGTTAACACTGAAAATTGATCAATAATAGTTTTGGAATAAACAAAACTAGCTCTTCTCAATAAGTGCTTTGCAAAAACAGCTCCGAGTACACTTGTATTTTGGTTTAATGATGCCATAATTTATGAATTATAGTTTAATAGACCACTAATATATAAAAAAGTTTAATATAATTTAATATTAATTAATTTTTATAATAAATAAACTACGATAAACGCAAGAAATTAACCTTATTTTAAAATTGATTGAATTGCATTTTCGACAAGCGGTGTCATAACTTCATATCCTGCTTTATTGGGGTGAACTCCATCATCAGCAAAAGTTGGTTTCAATCCTTTTCGTTCATCTACCAATGCTGAATAATAATCCAAATACAGCATTTCATTGGCATCGGCATAATTTTTTAGCATTGAATTGAGTTTCACAATTTTTTCAGCAGGAAATGAGCCTAGTTTCCAAGGAAAATCATAAGCGGGTAGGACGGAACATAAAATGACTTTGATGTGGTGGGCTTTGGCTAATTCCACCATCGAAAAAATATTATTGGCAATCATTTCTAAAGTCGAAGGACCAGTATTTCCAGCAATATCATTGGCTCCAGCCAATAGGACTATAATCGTGGGTTTCAAAGCAATCACGTCAGACCGAAAGCGAATGAGCATCTGAGGAGAGGTTTGTCCGCTAATACCACGATTTATATACGGTTTTCCAGAGAAAAACTCGGGACAATGCGCAGACCAAAACTCGGTTATCGAATCGCCCATAAAAACGATTCTTTTTTGTCCAGGCTCCAAAACGGGAAGAAGGGCGTTTTCCTTTTCGTATTTTTTCAAATAAGGCCAGTCTTGATTCATATTTTCATCCATATCAAACTAATTTGAATAAAAAGTCTCGACATAGATTTCAAGACTGTTCTTTAGCGTAAAAAAGAGTGTTGATTAATCAAACAAATCCGAAGAGAGATAGCGGTCGCCTCGGTCGCAAATAATGGCTACAATTACGCCAGATTCCATTTGCTCAGCCAGTTTTAGGGCAGTGGCAACCGAACCTCCGCTACTCATTCCTGCAAAAATACCTTCTTCGAGTGATAATCTTTTGGTCATTGAGCGAGCTTCTTTTTCGGAAACTTCTATTATGGTATCTACTTTTGAAGCATCGAATATTTTGGGTAAATATTCCTGAGGCCATTTTCGGATTCCGGGAATTTGAGAACCATCGCTAGGTTGCGCACCCACAATTTGGATAGCAGGATTTTTTTCTTTTAAATAAGTAGAAGTTCCAATTATAGTTCCTGTAGTTCCCATTGCCGAAACAAAGTGGGTTACAGTTCCTTTAGTGTCTCTCCAAATTTCGGGACCAGTGGTTTTGTAATGGGCTTTCCAATTGTCTTCATTAGCAAACTGATTTAGCATCACATAACCGCCTTTGGCTAGTTTTTTATCTGCGTAATCTCTGGAGCCAATAATTCCTTCTTTTGCAGGTGTTAAAATCACCGTTGCTCCGAACGCACGCATCGTTTGGGTACGTTCTTTGGTCGAATCTTCTGGAAGCACCAATTCGATTTCTACATTGAATAATTGGGCAATCATTGCCAAGGCAATTCCTGTATTTCCGCTCGTAGCTTCGATGAGTTTGTCACCTTTTTTGATGTCGCCTCTTTCTATTGCAGAGGCAATCATATTGTAAGCAGCGCGATCTTTTACACTTCCGCCAGGGTTATTTCCTTCGAGTTTTAGTAAAAGTTTGACGTTTTTATTTTGTACCAAATTGACGGATTCCACCAAAGGGGTGTTGCCAATAAGGTCAAGTAATTTGTGAAATTGCATCTTATTTTAATTCTTTTATTTTTACTTCAGTAATCGTGGTATTGGTCACAATGGATTTTGCTGGAATCGATTTAGTAATCCAAGTATTTCCGCCGATAATACTGTTTTTTCCAATGACGGTTTCTCCACCCAATATGGTAGCATTGGCATAAATACACACATTTTTTTCGACAGTAGGATGTCTTTTGGTGCTTTTCATGTCTTTGCTCACGCTTAATGCTCCTAAAGTAACTCCTTGGTATAATTTTACGTGTTTTTCGATAACGGTGGTTTCGCCAATAACAATTCCTGTGGCGTGATCGATAAAAAATGGGGATTCAATTTCAGCACCAGCGTGAATATCGGTTCCTGTAATTCGGTGGGCATATTCGCTCATTAGTCTTGAAAAAAGCAACATATCGAGCAGGTACAATTCGTGGCTCAGTCTGTAAATGGCGATGGCATAAAATCCGGGATATGCCAAATACACTTCTTCTATACTGTTCGAAGCCGGATCATTTTCTAAGATATAAGCGGCATCTTGATTCAATTTTTCTAGAACTGTAGGTAGCTTTTCTAGGAATTGTTCCCAAATCCCGTCACATATTCCTTCGGGTTTTTTGCACGCAATTTTGGCGATTTCCTTGAATAGTTTTTCAAGTTCGTCAATGCTTTGGCTTAAAGGGGCTTTGGCATCAAACAAGGTATAAAAGAGTTTTTCCGTAAAAGTCTCTGTCATTGTTTTAATCCCATAATTGATGGAAGAATGACTTTTTAGTTCGGTAATATTTTTGATAATAAGGTCTTTGGTCACAATAGTTGAATTGAATTGTTACTTGGAAATGGTAAAAGTAAGACGTTTTTAGAAATTGCCGCAAGGATTGGACAAATAATTTTATCAGAGGGGTCAATAGTTGTTGCAGTTTTTTTTGGAAAGAAAAACATAAAGCGCGAATAGCTGTTGTTTTTGTTTAGATTAGTTTTTTTAATGCGTAGATTAGCCAATAATACCCTTTTAAGTTTGTTTTTAACCAAAAGATATAATTTTTGAATGATGAAAAAGAGCACGAAACTTAAAAGGAAACTTTCTAATTTTTGGAAAGTTCTGGGCCCAGGACTTGTAACAGGAGCCAGTGACGACGATCCTTCGGGGATTGCAACCTACTCGCAGGCGGGTGCTGCCTTTGGGCTTTCTACTTTATGGACGGCTTTAGTTGCTTTTCCGCTAATGGCTGCCATACAACAAATGTGTGCGAGAATTGGAATCGTAACTTCTCACGGTTTGACAGGCGCGCTCAAGGAGCATTACCCAAGACCGGTGTTGTATCTTATGCTTTTGTTTAGTTTTCCTGCTATTGTGATGAACATTGGTGCCGATATTGCTGGAATGGGAGCCGTGGGAAACTTGTTGTTTCCATCTATTGACGCGACTTATTTTAGTGTTTTGTTTACGCTATTGCTTTTGGGGTTGATTATTTATTTGCCATATCAAAAAATCGCTTCTACGCTAAAATACCTTTGTATTGTAATGTTGGTTTATTTTGTCGTGCCGTTTTTGTCCAAACAAGATTTTACACAAATTTTCAAAGCTACTTTTATTCCGACTATTGAATTTAACAAAGAGTTTATGGGCATTTTTGTTGGTATTTTGGGTACTACCATTTCGCCTTATCTTTTCTTTTGGCAAGCCTCAATGGAAGTAGAAGAACGAAATAAAAGCAAAAAAAATCTGATTGTGAACAAAAAGGTCATTCACGAAATCAATGAAGATGTCGATTTTGGAATGGCTTTTTCAGGATTTGTGATGTATTTTATCATTCTTACTACTGGAACCGTTTTGTTTAGTGGAGGTGTTCATCAAATTGACACAGTAGAGCAGGCAGCAAGTGCTTTGAAACCCTTGGCAGGAAATATGGCTTATCTTCTTTTTGCTGTTGGAATTATTGGCACTGGATTGATTGCCATTCCAGTTTTGAGCGGTTCGCTTTCTTATATTATCACTGAGACTTTTGGATGGGAGCAAGGCTTGGATAAAAAATTTCACGAAGCCAAAGCTTTTTATGTTGTTATTGCCATTTCTTTATTGTTGGGATTGTCTTTGAATTATATTGGCATTTCGCCCATAAAAGCCTTGATTTATACCGCTATACTTTACGGATTGACAGCACCGGTATTGATTGCTATTATTCTTCATATTTCTAATAATAAAAAAGTGATGGGCAAGTTTACCAATAGCAGAATTTCTAATATTCTGGGTTTTACAGCCTTGCTTATTATGACGGCTGCGGCGGGAACTTTGGTGTATTTGCAAGTGGCAGGAGATTAGGATTTTTGATAGAAAAGTGAGTAATTTTTCCTTGTTTTAAACTGTTGTTTTAAAGTATATTACCAACGAATTGGGATACATTCATCATTATTAGAAACAATCTTCAATACATTTTTGTTCTGTTTAATTCGACCGAAAGCATTCGAAATGATGGTTATAGTAATTGCACCAGATGAGTTATGTCTTATTAAATACTTAGCCTAAAAACAAAAAAAAGTGGTTGCCAATTTCTTGACAACCACTTCTTGGTAGAATGAACCACTAACGATTTAATAATTAGTTTTCAATTCTACTCTACGGTTTTTAGCTTTGCCTAATGCAGTGTTATTTGTTGCAACAGGTTTAGTTTCACCAAATCCAACGGCTGTTAATCTGGTCTCTTCAATTCCTTTTTCCATTAAATACTGTTTTACGGAATTAGAACGTTTTTGAGAAAGAGTCATATTAAAATCATCCTTACCTACGCTGTCTGTATGTCCTTCTATAGATAATTTAGCTCCTGGATATTTGTTTAAAATCAAGATTAATGCATCCAATTGTGAAAGTGAAGCTACTTTTAATTTATCTGAATTGTTTTCGAAGAAAAGTTTACTTCCGATATAAGTTATTTTCACAATATCAGCTTTTGTAATTTCAGGACAACCATTGTTTTCAGCAGTTCCTTTTTCATTCGGACATTTATCATCCATATCTGCTATACCATCACCGTCCGTATCAGGACAACCTTTAAGTGCCATAATTCCAGCTACATCTGGGCAACGATCTAAATCATCTGTTACACCATCTTTATCGCTATCCATTGGACAACCTTTGCTATCAACTTTTGTACCTAATTTGGTATTGGCACATTGATCATTCTTATCGGCTACACCATCCATATCGCTATCAGGACAACCATAAAGTGCAGTTGTACCAGCTTGGTCTGGACATTGGTCTTTTGAATCTTCAATTCCATCATTGTCGTTATCAGGACAACCGTTTAGCATTTTTGAACCTGCAATTTCAGGGCAATTGTCCAAATAATCTGCCACACCATCGGCGTCTTTATCCAGTGGACATCCCATTTTATCCACAACAACTCCTGCTGGTGTTCCTGGGCAAGTATCCTTTTTATCTGAAACACCATCTTGATCAGTATCTACAGAATTTCCCATGTTGAAAGTCAATCCTGCCATGTGCGTTACATAGGAATCTTTTTTGCTAAATTTTCCGTCAGCATTGTCAATCCCATCTCGGCCATCATGATTGGCGAACATAAAGGTTTCTTGTAAATTAAACATAATATATGGGGTCAATCTTATATTGATACCCGCGCCAGTTGTTGGCAACATAAAATCATATCTCCCTTTATGAAAATGAAGTTGACTATCAAATAGGATTGCTCCAGCTCCAGCAAATACATACGGTCTAATAACATATTCTGGTGCTACGATATTGAAACGTAAATTAATAGAAGCGGCATTAAAATCAGATTTAAAACGTTGCGTTGTACCATTATTATAACCAAGAGTTCCTTTTGACAACAAAACGCTAACGTCAAATAATTTGCCTAAATACCTAGAAACAGACAATCCACCAAAACCATACATAGTATTGTCGGTTTGGTACCAATCACGACCTAAGTCACCACTATATTGCGTAACACCTCCGTGTAAACCAATATTCCATTTTTTATCCTCAGTTTGAGCCTTTGCAGTAAAGGTAAAAGCGATACCCATACACAGAAATAGTAATTTTTTCATAAGATTTTTTAGTTAAAATTATTTGGTGTAAAGGTCATATTAGAACAGACGAATTTTGTTACATAACTAATTTTAATAGTTATATTATTCACGGACTTATTTAGAATAATGACTTGAAAATTTCACAGCTACTTTTCTCGATTGTCAATTGTTATAGCTATCGAAATTTGGTTTGTAGTATCACAAAAGGCCATTTTAATAGACGTTGTAGATAATGGTTTTTTTGTAACTTTGTATAAAATAAATTTTTCATATTATGAGAACACAAATTATACAAGATTATAACGGTTTGCCAACAGGTGTTTTTATTCCAATTGAAGATTGGGAAAATATAAAAAAGCATTATCCTAATATCGAAAATGTTGACCAAGCATTACCACAATGGCAAAAGGATATTCTAGATATTCGTTTGGCTGATTTAAACAATCCTGATAAATTAGAACCTATTGACGAACTATTTAAGGTTTTGGATGCAGAATGAGTTATACTGTAATTAACCACAAAGAGGTAAAGAATGATGTGCTTAAAGCCAAAGATTGGCAAAATGACAGCAAAAAGGTTTAGGAAAACGATTTGCTAATGAAGTTAAAATCACTCTTAATTATCTTATTAAAAATCCTTTATTGTTTCAAGTGAAATACAAAAACATAAGAACTGCCTACACTGAAATTTTTCCTTATGGAGTGCATTACCAACTTAATGAAAAAAACGGAACTATTACTATTCTAGGTGTATTTCATACCTCAGTATCGCCTGATCGATGGCTTGGAAGAGTATAAAATATAAAACCAAGGAGATTTTACTTGGTTTTTTTTACTTTTTGTTTTCGATTGTCCGCACGAATTGCAAATACGCTATCCGTTAACGAAGTTATTATCGTATGTCAGTGTGTTAGTATTTTCTTAAAGCTAAACAAATTATTTTGTAATTAACAAAACTGTTTTTTAACGTTTATATTATATTTACAGTTATAATATCCTAATTTTTAATTACTAACAAATAAAAGAATTAACTGTATGAATCAGAATAAAATCAGCTTCACAATACAATCAAAATTTAAAATCTTCTTAATTTCTTTGTTCTTAATTTCATTACAATCCTTTTCTCAGAATTGGTCAAGCGATGGAAATTCTTATTACAGCATAGAAAATAATGAAATCAAACACTATAGTTTACCTGAAAATTCGTCGAAAGTGTTGGTTTCTGCAAAGCAACTAACGCCAAAAGGAAGTACGACTCCCTTGATAATTAACCATTTTTCTTTTTCAAACGATCAACAAAAAGTTTTACTTTTTACCAATACTATTAAGGTTTGGCGTTTAAATACAAAAGGCGATTATTGGATTTTAGATTTAAATACAGGAAATCTTACTCAATTAGGCAAAGGATTAGCTGAATCGTCTTTAATGTTTGCAAAGTTTTCGCCTGATAACAAAATGGTTGCTTACGTAAGCAATCAAAATATTTATGTTGAAGATGTTTTGACTTCTAAAATAAAACCTTTAACTACTGACGGTTCAATTACGATGATTAACGGAACTTTTGATTGGGCTTACGAAGAAGAGTTCTACTGTAGAGACGGTTTTAGATGGAGTCCTGACAGTAAATCTATTGGGTATTGGCAAATAGCCGCCAGCAGTATTAAAAAGTTTACGATGATCAACAATACGGAATCTATTTACCCAAGAGTGATTCCTATAGAATATCCAAAAGTGGGAGAAAAACCTTCAATTTGTAAAGTTGGAGTGGTTACAATTGATGATGCAAAAACTACTTGGATAAATGTTCCAGGAGTTGCCGATCAAAATTATATTGTAAGGATGGAGTTTATTCCAAAGACCAATAATTTGATTATTCAACAATTGAATCGCAAACAAAATCAAAGTAGTCTTTATGTTGCAGAAGGTGCAAATGGGAATGCGAAATTAATCAACAAAGAAAGTGACGCAGCTTGGATTGATGTTTTTGTTTTAGGAGATCCTTATGATATTTACTATACAAATAATTTCACTTGGACCAATAACAACAAAAGTATTCTTTGGGCTTCTGAAAAAGACGGTTGGAGACATTTATATACAATTTCACTGGATGGTAAATCAGAAAAATTAGTAACCAAAGGTAATTTTGATGTCATAGATGTTAAACATACCGATAATGAAAATGGGTATGTTTACTTTTTGGCTTCACCAGATAATGCTACTCAAAAATATTTGTATCGAACCAAATTGGATGGTTCTGGTAAACCTGAATTGTTAAGTTCTCACAGTTTAAAAGGGACGCACGATTATAATTTTTCGACCAATGGAAAATATGCTTCTCACACTTTCTCGAACCATTTTACAAAACCATCACAGGAAATGATATATGTAGCAAATCAAAAACCAATAAATGAAAAAACAAGTATAACTTCAAAACTAAGCCAGTTACAAGAAAAACCATCAACAGAATTTTTTAAAATTACTACCAAAGACGGAGTAGAGATGGACGGTTGGATGGTAAAACCAAAGAATTTTGATGCTACAAAAAAATATCCTGTAGTTTTTTATGTTTATACAGAACCCGCCGCTACTACTGTAACGGATTCTTATGGCTCTAGTCAGAATTATTTATACAATGGCGACATGGCCGATGATGGATATATCTATATTTCATTAGACAATCGAGGTACTCCTGCTCAAAAAGGACGAGAATGGAGAAAATCAATTTATAGAAAAATAGGAAGAATTAATATTCAAGATCAAGCTATGGCAGCAACTGAAATATTGAAGTGGAATTTTGTTGACCCTGAAAGAGTGGCAGTTTGGGGTTGGAGCGGTGGCGGAACAGCTACTTTAAATTTATTATTTCAATATCCCGAAATCTATAAAACTGGAATAGCAATTGCCGCAGTTGGAAACCAACTAACTTATGATAATATTTATCAAGAACGTTTTATGGGATTGCCACAAGAGAATAAAGATGATTTTATAAATGGCTCACCAATTACTTATGCAAAAAATTTAAAAGGTAATTTATTATACATTCACGGCACTGGAGATGACAATGTTCATTATCAAAATGCAGAAATGTTAATCGATGAGTTGGTTAAATACAACAAACAATTTCAAATTATGCCTTACCCTAATAGGTCTCATAGCATTGATGAAGGTGAAGGAACCTCAGAGCACTTGTCCACCTTATATACTAACTATTTAAGATTACATTGTCCTCCGGGAGCAAAGTAATGGTAGTGAAATCTTCTTTTTTTATATAAAAGCACCAATCTCTTGACAAATTTTTGTTGTCTAATATAATTTCTAAAATGCCAGCTTAGCTGAAATTCTCAAAAGTCATATTTTCAATCTTATTTTTAATTACATTTGTAGTATGTTATCCAAAAGCCAGTTACATATTATCATCGAAACTTTAAAACCGTATCATCCCAAAAGGATAGGTTTATTTGGTTCTGTGGCTAGAAACGAAGAAAACAGCGAGAGTGATATTGACATTCTTTTTTCCTTGCATCAACCCATTGGGTTGTTTACGCTGTCTAAAATTCATTTTGAGTTGGAAGAAAAACTTCACAAGAAAGTAGATTTAATTTCGGAAAACGGTTTGAATAAATTCATCAAGGAAAAAGTGCTAAACGAAGTACGCTATTTTTATGAAAACTGAAAAACACACCATTTATTTCTTGCATATCCTTGAAGCTATCGCAAAATTAGAGTTGGTAGTCAATACAAAAACCAAAGAAGAATTTTTAGATGATTGGTTTGTTCACGATGCAGTCCTGAAAAACTTTATAGTAATTGGCGAGGCTATTTCGCAAATTGATGAAGAAATTAAACAAAAATTTCCTCATGTAGATTGGCGTGGTGCAAAATCAATGCGCAATTTTATTGTTCACGAATATTTTTCAGTCGATAATAATTTTGTTTGGGAAACTATTTTTGAAACGATTCCCACATTTAAAATCCAAATAAGCAACACATTAAATTCACTTGAATAAAAAAACACCAATCTTTCGACTGGTGCTTTCATAAAATTAAAATTGTTCACGATACACGTCACTTCGAGTGGTTTTTAATAGTAATGCGACCGCTTTACCATTAAAAATTGTATCGAGAAGCCTATGAGTAATAGCGTTCTCGATACATTTTATTAAAAAAAGCTGTCGCATTTTTTAATAAAACACTCGAACTGACGAAAGTTTCTTAATGAACCATTTCGCTCTGATTCCTAAAAACCAATTTCCCATCAAAAGCATCAATCAAAACGATGCTGTCGGTAGTGATTTTTCCTGCCAGAATCTCTTTCGATAATTGGTTGAGCACGTCTCTTTGAATTACTCGTTTTACAGGTCGGGCACCAAATTGCGGATCATATCCTTTCTCAGAAAGATAATCAATCGCTTCTGGTGTGGCATCCAAAGTAATGCCTTGCAAAGCCAACATTTTTTTGACACTTTTCAGTTGCAAGCCTACGATTTGAGCAATATTCGCATGGGTCAAAGGCGTAAACATCACAATTTCGTCAATACGATTGATGAATTCCGGGCGAACAGTTTGCTTCAATAATCCCAAAACTTCCACTTTGGCAGCTTCGGTAGCGGCATCGACGCTTCCTTTTAAATTGTCGAATTTCTCCTGAATTATCTGGCTTCCCATATTCGAAGTCATAATGATAATCGTGTTTTTGAAATCGGCTAATCGTCCTTTGTTGTCTGTCAAACGCCCTTCGTCCAAAACTTGCAACAAAATATTAAACGTATCGGGATGTGCCTTTTCAATCTCGTCTAATAAAATCACAGAATAGGGTTTTCTGCGTACGGCTTCGGTCAATTGTCCGCCTTCGTCATAGCCTACATATCCTGGAGGTGCGCCTACCAAACGGCTCACGTTATGGCGTTCTTGGTATTCGCTCATATCGATTCGGGTCATTGCGTTTTCATCGTCGAATAAATATTCGGCTAAAGCTTTTGCCAATTCGGTTTTTCCA
>JAYVIK010000103.1:0-15273 GCA_043770265.1 Flavobacterium sp.
GGGATAGAGCAGTAGGCAGCTCGTCGGGCTCATAACCCGAAGGTCACAGGTTCGAGTCCTGTTCCCGCTACCAAATTTATAAAGCTCCACCTCAAGTGGGGCTTTTTTTATAAAAACATATTATGTCACACAAAGCAGGATTTGCAAATCAAGAAATCAAAAACCTGAATCCTGAAGTTATTATTTTCTCTATGTTGTCGACACTTCGGACATTTTATCTTTGGTATGGAAAGAAAAAAAACATCAACGAGAAAACGCTAAAGTCTAATATGATTCAGGTTTTACTCAACGGAATCACTTAATTTTACTCAATCTATATCCCGAGCCTGAAAGAGTGATTTGGTGTAGCAATTGAGGCAAGTATTTTTCGTATAAAATCAACGTTTTTATACACGTTATTGGTATTTAGTTTTTCATGATTAAATTTTTTTCAATCGTTTTCGTAAACTAATTGAAATATTCATTAAATTTGCAATTAAAACTAACGCTTGTTAGTTAAAATAAAGCTATTAATAATGTCAAAATTTTATTCCATAAAAGTTCAAGATATCGTGAAAGAAACCAAAGACTGTTCTGTGGTTACTTTCGAAATTCCCGATGATTTAAAGCAAGATTTTCAATACAAGCAGGGGCAATATTTGACGTTAAAAGCCATGATCGATAGTCAAGATGTGCGTCGTTCATACTCATTATGTTCATCACCAACTGAAAACAAATGGCAAGTAGCCATCAAAAAGATCAACAGCGGATTATTTTCTACCTATATAAACGATAACCTAAATACAGGAGATTTAATCGATATAATGCCACCAAACGGAAAGTTTTTTACTGAAACTAATCCAACAAAACCAAAAAATTATATTGTTTTCGCGGCAGGAAGTGGCATAACACCAATACTTTCAATCATAAAAACGCATTTGGCAATTGAACCGAATGCTAATTTCAAATTATTTTATCTTAACCGAACTGTAAAATCAATTATCTTTAAAGAAGAAATAGAGCTTTTAAAAAATAAATATTTCGGTCGATTTGAGATTTTTCATTTTCTTACTAAAGAGTTTAGAAATATCGAATTGTTAAATGGTCGATTTACATCCGACAAATTAAAAATTCTTACAAAATCGATAATCGACATTCCAAATACAGACGAATGTTTTATTTGCGGTCCCGAAGAAATGATTTTTTTAATAAAAGATGAGCTGATACAAGCAGGTTTAGATAAAGATAAAATCCATTTTGAGTTATTTGGAACTGGAATAAAAAATGATGCGATTGTAAAAAAAGTAATAGAAAATAAAATTCAAGGAACTGAAATTACAATAATCGACGGCGGTAAAGAATTTCATTTCACTATGGACGACGAGTTCGATAACATTCTTGATGGAGCAATGGCAGCGGGAGCAGACTTGCCGTTTGCTTGTAAAGGCGGCGTTTGTTGTACCTGTCGTTGTAAAATAATATCAGGAACAGTCGAAATGAAAGTCAATTATGCACTCGACGAAGCCGAAGTTGCCAAAGGATTAATACTAAGTTGTCAAGCAGTACCAACGTCAAAAAGTGTCGTGGTTGAATTTGGAGTGTAACGAAGTTCGTTTATAGAGAAAGTAAAACCTTGATGAAAATTATTTCGTTAACGGTCAAAAATTAAATTAACTAATTTGTAGAAATTATGTCAGATATTGAAATCAAAAGTTTAGAAGCTCAATTCGATGCAAGAATTGCGCGTGATGAAAAAATCGAGCCCAAAGATTGGATGCCCGAAAAATACCGTCAAACACACATTCGTCAAATATCCCAACATGCACATTCCGAAATAGTAGGTATGTTGCCAGAAGGAAATTGGATTACGCGTGCGCCATCATTACGAAGAAAAGTATCGCTGTTGGCAAAAGTTCAAGACGAAGCAGGACATGGATTGTATTTATATTCTGCTTGCGAAACACTTGGAATTTCGCGCGAAGAACTGTATGATCAATTACATTCTGGTAAAGCAAAATATTCAAGTATTTTTAATTATCCAACCGTAACTTGGGCCGATATGGGCGCAATTGGCTGGTTGGTCGATGGAGCAGCAATTATAAATCAAGTGCCGTTAACAGCAACTTCTTTTGGTCCGTATGCACGGGCTATGGTGCGTGTTTGCAAGGAAGAAAGTTTTCATCAACGTCAAGGTTTTGATATTATGATGACTCTTGCAAATGGTTCAGAAGAGCAAAAAGCAATGGCGCAAGATGCTCTAAACCGTTGGTGGTGGCCATCGTTAATGATGCTAGGACCAACCGATGCCGAATCGGTTCACACCGAACAATCAATGAAATGGAAATTGAAACGCAAAACTAATGACGAATTACGCCAACAATTTGTAGATCAAACCGTTCCGCAAGCGGAAATGATTGGATTAACAATACCAGATATAAATCTAAAATGGAATGAAGAAACCAAACGTTATGATTTTGGCGAAATGAATTGGGACGAGTTTTGGCAAGTGGTCAAAGGTCACGGTCCTTGCAATAAAATCCGACTTGATGCCAGAAAAAATGCTTGGAATAACGGAAAATGGGTACGAGATGCTGCAATGACGCACGCTGAAAAACATTCAAACGAAGAATTAAAAGAAGCAATATAATTTACTAGATGGTTGATAGCTTTGCCTTACAATCATTAACCATCAGCTAACAATTTTTTAAAAATGAAAAACTGGCCTTTATACGAAGTGTTTATAAGATCAAAAAACGGATTAGAACACCGTCATTGTGGAAGTTTACATGCAAGTGATGCCACAATGGCACTCGAAAACGCTCGTGATGTTTATACTAGACGAATGGAGGGTGTGAGTATTTGGGTAGTTCTATCAACACAAATCACAGCATCCAATCCGGAACACTCAGCCGAATTATTTGAACCAGCAAACGACAAAGTTTATCGGCATCCCACTTTTTACGAGTTGCCAGATGAGTTAAAGCATATGTAATTAGCTGTTAAGTTGTAGGAAATTTTTAATAACCTACAACCTACAATTTACAACCTATTTAAAATGAATAACAATTTAATCCAATATATTTTCGGAATCGCTGATAACGCTTTAATTTTGGGACAAAGATTAGGCGAACTATGCGGTCACGGTCCTATTCTTGAAACTGATATTGCAATGACCAACATTGCGCTCGATTTGTTCGGACAAACTAGAAGTTATTATCAGTACGCAGCGCAACTTTCCAATAATGATCTAGTTACGGAAGATACAATCGCTTTTTTAAGAAATGAAAGAGAATATCGTAATGTTTTATTGGTCGAGCAACCCAATAACGATTTTGCCTATTCGATAACAAGACAATTTTTGTTCGATGTTTATCATTTATTATTGTTAACAGAATTGCAAAATTCTAAAGACGAAACGTTGCGAGCAATTGCCCAAAAAAGTATCAAAGAAGTTACTTATCATGTTCGTTTTTCATCAGATTGGATGATCAGATTAGGCGATGGAACTCAAGAAAGTAATGAGAAAATGCAAAATGCTATCAACGATTTATGGACGTTCACAGACGAATTATTCCATCAAACTGACGCAGATATTGCAATGGTAAATGACAATATTGGTGCTGATGTAACCACCTTAAAAGATGCATTTTATAAAAAAATAAATGAAATTCTTGAAGATGCAAAGATAAAAACACCTGAATCAAAATATTTTCAAAAAGGTGGAAAAATAGGAATTCATAGTGAACACATGGGTTATTTATTGGCAGATATGCAATACATGCAACGCAGTTTCCCGAATATGAATTGGTAAATGATTTACGATTGCAGATTGTTGAATTTTAATTTTTTAAAATCTTAATATCAAAAATCGTTAATCTTTATTCTTCAAGAAATTATGATAAAAACGTTACAAATAGAAAACATATTAAGGTCGGTTTCCGACCCGGAAATCCCCGTTCTATCAATTATGGAAATGGGTGTTGTACGTTCTTACGAAATTATTAATAATATTGTCGAAGTTACCATAACTCCAACCTACAGCGGTTGTCCAGCGATGGATGTTATTGGTGATGATATAAAAAATGCATTATCAAAAGAAGGATTTGAGTCCAAAATAAAATTAGTTTTGGCACCAGCTTGGACCACCGATTGGATTACTCCAAAGGGAAGATTGGAACTAGAAAAATATGGAATCGCATCGCCTTTAGAGCCAGAAGCCGATAAAGAAGCACTCCTTGGAAATAAAAAAGTAGTAAAATGTCCGCAATGCGGTTCATTCAATACAAAATTAGTAAGTCAATTTGGTTCTACAGCTTGTAAAGCATTTTTTCAATGCGAAGATTGCCTAGAACCTTTCGACTACTTTAAATGTTTAAAATAATAAGATTAACGATTGCTGAATATTGATTTTTGATTTATGAAGTTTAAAAGTTCTAAAATCAAAAATCGTTATTATTCAATCTTCAATAAAATATGGTATGAGCAATTCAATAGAACTAAAAATAGAAAACAACGTAGCGTGGATTTCACTCAACAGACCCGAAGTTTTCAATAGTTTCAATCGTGAAATGGCATTTCTGTTACAAAAAATTTTAGATAATTGTGAGAACGATTCAAATGTCCGTGCAATTGTAATCACCGGAAACGGAAAAGCATTTTGTGCAGGACAAGACCTAAAAGAAGTAACTGATCCAGAATTAAATCCGGGTTTCAGAAAAATATTGGAGGAACACTACAATCCAATCATCCAAAAAATCCGCAACATCGAAAAACCAATTATTGGTGCAGTAAATGGAGTAGCAGCAGGCGCAGGAGCAAACATCGCTTTAGCTTGCGATATTGTTGTAGCTGCCGATCACGCAAGTTTTATTCAAGCTTTCAGTAAAATCGGATTAATTCCAGACAGCGCGGGAACATTTTTCTTGCCAAGATTAATTGGTTTCCAAAAAGCAACAGCTTTAATGATGCTTGGAGACAAAGTTTCCGCCGAAGAAGCATTAAATATGGGTATGATTTATAAAATTTATCCAAGTTCATTCTTTGAAGAAGAAGTAATGACTTTGGCAACAACTTTAGCTCAAATGCCAACAAAAGCATTAGGCTTAACGAAACGATTATTAAATCAATCGATGACAAATAATCTAGACCAACAACTAGCTTTAGAATCAGATTTGCAAATCGAAGCAAGTTCATCGGACGATTATAAAGAAGGAGTGACAGCTTTTGTAGAAAAAAGGAAACCAGTTTTTAAAGGGAATTAAAAAATTAAAGAATTTTGATTATATACTATAATTTTCAAATTTTTTTATAAAGTAAATTGAACATCTCAAATAGAATATGAAACTAGATATTTATCAAATCGACGCATTTACTGATTCCATTTTTGGCGGAAATCCAGCCTGTGTAGTTCCTTTGGAAAATTGGCTTTCTGATGCTATTTTATGTAAAATAACTCAAGAAAATGCTGTTGCCGAAACTGCTTTTTATGTTATTGAAGGAGATAAAATTCACCTGCGTTGGTTCACGCCAGAAATAGAAATGGATCTTTGTGGACATGCAACATTGGCTACCGCACACGTACTACTTTCTATTTTGAATTACCCTAAAAACGAAATAATTTTCAAAACTTTAAGTGGCGATTTGACTGTAGCTTTCGCAGATAATATATATACTTTAAACTTTCCGTCAAGAAAACCAATTGTTAGCGAATTACCAGAATTTATTTCTAAATCTTTCAATATTCAACCTGTTGAAACTTTGAAATCAAGAGATTACGTTTTGGTTTTCGAAAAAGAATCAGATATTAAAAACATCAAAATCGACAAACAAATATTTGACAAAATTAATATGAAAACTGGTGGTGTAATTATTACTTCAAAAGGACAAAATAGTGATTTTGTATCAAGATTTTTCACACCACAAGCCAGTATTTTTGAAGATCCTGTTACAGGTTCTGCACATTGTTCACTTATTCCATATTGGAGCGAAAAGTTAAATAAAAATAAACTTTCTGCAATTCAATTATCAAAAAGACAGGGTTTTATAGCTTGTGAACAAAAAGGAGAACGTGTTTTAATTTCTGGTACAGCCAAAACATATTTAATAGGTTCGATTTTCATCGAATAATAAAATTGAAAAATGAATATAGCAATAATCGGTTCAGGAACAATGGGAAGTGGGATAGCGCAGGTTGCCTCCACTTCTGGTTGTAAAGTGAAAATTTATGATACCAATCATAACGCACTAACAAGAAGCAAAGCCCATCTCGAAATTATACTATCTAAATTAGTCGAAAAAACTAAAATTGATGAAGCCGAAAAATTCCGAATCGAAAATAATATTTCCTACACACATACATTAAGCGAGTTATCAAAGTCCGATTTGGTTATCGAAGCAATAATCGAGAATTTAGAAATCAAGCAAAAATTATTCTCCGATTTAGAAAAAATCGTTGCCGATAATTGCATATTAGCATCCAATACCTCTTCATTATCAATAGCTTCCATTGCTGCTTCTTGTCAAAAACCAGAACGCGTCATCGGAATTCACTTTTTTAATCCAGCACCATTAATGCAATTGGTGGAGGTAATTCCGGCAGTGCAGACCAGCGAAGAAGTACTGCAAAAATCAGTACAAATCATTTCCGATTGGAAAAAAGTAGTTGCCGTTGCCAAAGACACGCCAGGATTTATAGTAAACCGTGTCGCAAGACCTTTTTACAGTGAAAGTTTACGAATTTACGATGAAGGAGTAGCCGATTTTTCAACAATCGATTGGGCTGTGAAAACTATCGGTGGATTCAGAATGGGACCATTCGAATTAATGGACATGATTGGTCACGATGTAAATTATGTCGTAACAGAAACCGTTTTCGCAGCATTCTATTTTGATCCAAAATTCAAACCATCATTCACCCAAAAAAGATTGCTGGAAGCAGGATTTTTAGGAAGAAAATCAGGTCGCGGATTTTACAATTACAATCAAGAATTGCCAAAACCAATAGAAGATTTAGCATTAGCCAAAAGCATTTTCGAAAGAGTAATCGTAATGCTAATAAACGAAGCTGCCGACACGTTATTTTTAAACATAGCATCAGCCAAAGATATTGACAACGCCATGACCAAAGGCGTAAATTACCCAAAAGGATTACTAGCTTGGGCAGACGTACTCGGAATCAATTGGTGCGTAGAAAAACTTGACGAATTATACAACGAATACCACGAAGACCGATACCGATGCAGTCCAATTTTGAGAAGAATGGCTAATAAAGGTGATAGGTTTTTTGAGGTAGTAGGTGTTAGGTAGAAAAAGATAAATTATGGAATCAAAATTTCATTTTACATTTGAAGATTTGTTAGTTTACCAAAAAGCAATGCAATTTGGTGAATTGATTAATATTCAAGTAAAAAGTTTCCCAAAAGAAGAAAGATATGAATTAACTACACAATTTAAAAGAGCAAGTGATTCAATAGCTTTAAATATTGCAGAAGGTTCTGGAGGAACAGATAAACAATTTTATAATTATCTTGAAAACGCTTGGCACAGTGCTCACGAATGTGTTTCATGTAGTTCAAAGGCTTATCTAAGAAATTATATTTCTGAAGAAACAAACGAATTAAATAGACAAGTTTTATCAGAAATCACAAAAATGATCAGCAGTTTAAGAAGTATAATCGGTAAACGAACAAATAGTTAGTATGTCAGACCTAAAACCTATCCCCAACCACCTAATACCTCTTAAAATGCTTTCTCAAGATGCCTTCAGTCAATGGCTCGGCATCGAAATTCTCGAATGCGAAATCGGTCGTTGCAAAGTCGCCATGACCGTTCGCAAAGAAATGCTCAACAGCATGAACAAAGCCCATGGTGGAATAACCTATTCGTTAGCCGACACCGCTTTCGGATTCGCTGCCAACACACACGGTAAATTCGCCGTTTCCATCGAAACCTCAATAAATCATATCGAAGCCGTAAACGAAGGCGATTATTTAACCGCCGAATCTGTCATCGAAAAAGTAAATAATAAATTAGGATTTAACATTATAGAAGTAAAACGCGACGAAGAATTGGTAGCTTTATTCAAAGGCGTAGTCTATCGCACCCAAAAAGATTGGGAGTAAATAATTATGAATTATGAGTTATGAGTGAGAGTATTATTAAGGTTAAGAGTTTTGAATTAGCAATTTCAGGAGTTAATTTTTATAAATATTTAGTTTCAGAAAAGAAGGAGTTCATAATGAGTAAACAATTTTTAAGATCAATAACTTCAGTTGGAGCTAATGTTAGAGAAGCTGTAAATGCTCAAAGTAAATTAGATTTTATTCATAAATTGGCTATATCTCAAAAAGAATGTGACGAATCATTGTATTGGCTTGAACTTTTAAAAGAAACAAAATACATAGAAGAGGAAGATTTCAAATTAATCTATTCTCAAGCGACTGAAGTATTAAAAATAATTAAAAGTATAATTATTACAACAAAGAAAAATTTACAAGTTACGAACTAATAATTCATAACTAATAATTCATAACTATTGAAATGGAAGCATACATAATAGACGGAGTAAGAACTCCAATAGGAAGTTACCAAGGAACACTAGCATCGGTTCGTCCAGATGATTTAGGAGCATTGGTAATAAAATCCGTAGTAGAAAATAATCCAAACATCCCAACCGATGCCTACGACGACGTAATAATGGGTTGCGCCAATCAAGCTGGTGAAGACAATCGTAATGTAGCTAGAATGTCACTTTTATTAGCAGGTTTACCATATTCTGTTCCAGGAGAAACCGTAAATCGTTTATGTAGTTCTGGATTGTCAGCAATAATCCACGCCAATCGTGCCATAAAAGCAGGCGACGGACACATCTTCATTGCAGGTGGAATCGAAAATATGACCCGCGGACCATTAGTAGTTTCCAAACCATCAGCAGCTTATGGAACCGATTCTAAAATGTACGACACCAGCTTCGGATGGCGTTTTATAAACCCAAAACTACACGAAATGTATGGTACCGATGCAATGGGAGAAACTGCCGAAAATCTTGTAGAAAAATATAATATCTCTCGTGAAGATCAAGATGCGTTTGCTTTAAATAGCCAACAAAAAGCAACAACAGCACAAACTTCAGGAAGATTGGCTAAAGAAATAGTAACTGTAGAAATCCCACAAAGAAAAGGCGATGCAATTCAGTTTTCAAAAGATGAATTCATAAAACCAACCACATCTATGGAAGGTTTATCAAAATTACGTCCAGCTTTCAAAAAAGACGGAAGTGTAACTGCGGGAAATGCTTCAGGATTAAATGATGGAGCTTGTGCAACAATTATAGCTTCTGAGGAAGCTGTAAAAAAATACAACCTAAAACCATTGGCTCGAATAGTAAGTTCATCGGTAGTAGGAGTAGAGCCAAGAATAATGGGAATTGGTCCAGTAGAAGCCACCAAAAAAGCACTAGAAAAAGCAGGTCTAGCATTAGATCAAATTGATATTATAGAATTAAACGAAGCATTCGCAGCACAAAGTATAGCATGCATTCGCGAATTAGGATTAAAAGACAATGATTTAAGAATAAATCCAAATGGTGGTGCAATCGCAATAGGTCATCCACTAGGAGTAACAGGAGCAAGAATAGCTTATTCAGCGGCATTAGAATTACAACTAACAGGAAAACGATACGCATTAATCACAATGTGCATCGGTGTTGGTCAAGGCTACGCAGCAATTATCGAAAGAGTATAGATTAACGATTATAGATATTTGATTGTTGATTTTAGAAGTTCAAAAATCAAAAATCGTTAATCAAAAATCAAATAAATCATTATGAACAAAACACAACATTACGTACAAGGAAAATGGACGTCTGCAACTGGAGAAGGGAAACCTTCTTTTGATGCTGTAACAGGCGAATTCATTGCAGAAACTTCTGTTGAAGGATTAGATATTCCAGCCATTTTGCATTATGGAAGAACAAAAGGCGGTGAAAAACTCCGCAAAATGACCTTCCAAGAACGTGGTAATATGATTAAAAGTTTGGCGATGTATTTAACCAAACGCAAAGAAGCCTTCTACGAAATCAGTTATAGAACAGGTGCCACTCGTGTCGATTCGTGGATTGACATCGAAGGTGGTTTCGGAAACTTATATGCCAATGCATCCTTACGAAAATTATTCCCAAATCAACCCTATCATGTGGAAGGCGATCCAATCGATTTGTCGAAAGGTGGTCGATTTATGGCGCATCATATTCTAGTTCCAAAAAAAGGAGTTGCGATTCACATCAACGCATTCAATTTTCCAATTTGGGGAATGTTAGAAAAATGTGCGTGTAATTGGATGGCCGGAATGCCAGCGGTTGTTTTGCCAGCGCCAGTTACAGCTTATTTAACCGAAGCAGTTGTAAGAGAAATTATTGCATCGAATATATTACCAGAAGGCGCATTACAATTAATTTCAGGAACTGCAAAAAATATTTTCGATACCGTTGAGAGCCAAGACGTAATCACATTTACAGGTTCGGCAACCACAGGAAGATTACTAAAATCACATCCAAGATTAATACAAGAATCAGTTCCTTTTACAATGGAAGCTGACTCATTAAATGCATCGATTTTAGGAGAAGACGCTGTTCCAGGAACTCCAGAATTCGATTTATTCATCAACCAAGCTCGAAGCGAAATCACCGTAAAAGCCGGACAAAAATGTACCGCAATTCGCCGTATGATTGTTCCAGAAAAACTGATGGATGAAGTGCAATCTGCGCTTTCAAAATCATTAGATAAAGTTTCTATCGGTGACCCAAGATTGAAAGAAGTGCGAATGGGTGCATTGGTAAGCAAATACCAAGTCGATGTTCTAAAAGGAAGAGTACAAGAATTATCAAAATCGGCTAAAATAGTTTACGGCGATTTAGAAAAAACAACAATAATCGGAGCCGATGAAAAAGGTGCTTTTGTAAGTCCGATTTTACTTCGAGAAGATAATCCATTCCAAAATATAGCCGTTCACGAAACCGAAGCGTTCGGTCCCGTTTCAACAATAATGCCTTATAAAAATTTAGACGAAGCCATTGAATTAGCTCAAATGGGTAAAGGTTCATTAGTATCATCAATCGTTACAAATTCTGATGAAATTGCCAAAGAATATGTGATAAATGCAGCATCACATCATGGTAGAATTTTAGTGCTGAATCGCGAAAATGCCAAACAAAGTACAGGTCACGGTTCGCCATTACCATTATTGGTTCATGGTGGTCCAGGACGTGCTGGTGGAGGAGAAGAAATGGGTGGCGTTCGAGGCATCAAACATTATATGCAACGTTGTGCCATTCAAGGTTCGCCCACCACTTTAACCGAAATTACAGGAATTTATCAAGCGAATTCGGCTTATAAAGAAATCACGCAACATCCGTTTCAATACCATTGGGAAGACATCCAACCCGGAATGTCATTGCGAACGCACAACAGAACGGTTACCGACACTGATATCATCAATTTTGCCAACATCACTTGGGATCATTTCTATGCACATACTGATATTACATCGCTTGATGGAAGTATTTTCAAAAAAAGAACCGCTCACGGCTACTTCATTTTAGCAGCTGCAGCAGGATTATTTGTGTATCCCAATAAAGGTCCAGTTGCAGCAAATTACGGATTAGAAGAATGCCGTTTCTTGCGTCCAATTTACCACAACGATACCGTTTATGTACGTTTAACCTGTAAGCAAAAAGTCGATAGAGATGTAGCTTCAGCCGAACATCCAAGTGGAATTGTTAAATGGTTTGTAGAAGTTTTTGACACCGAAAACGAATTGGTAGCAGTAGCGACAATTCTAACAATAGTTCAGAAAAAACAAGAAGTTTTCGTTGAAATGACTGATGAAAAAATAACCGAATGTTTGAATAAACTAAACGAATATTCAAAACCAAATTGGGGAATTTTAACGCCACAACATTTGTTAGAACATTTGGAACAAGGTTATAAAATCATGTCTGGTGAAATTCAAGATTTCGAGATTGCTACACCCGAAAAGATTTTGGATAAAGTTCATCATTCGTTATATAATTACGATAAATTTCCAATGGGAACTAGATTTCCAACGATGAAAAAAGACGAATTAGAAGACTTAATCCATCTCGATTTTGAAACAGCCAAAGCCAAATTTTTCGAAGCAAGAGAAAATTATAAAACCTTTTTCAAAGAAAATCCAGAAGCCATTTTAAAGAATATGGTTTTCGGAGAAATGAATAAATACGCTTCTTATCTATTAGAAAGAAAGCATTTGAACCATCACTTTGAACAATTTAATATTTTATAGATTAATTTGAAGCTAATCCTGCTATCCGCTATATCTTTTCCTTTTTAAAGAAAAAAGAAAAAGGATGCCGCTACTATCAGGGCTAGGAATATAGAATAAAAAAGAAAATCAGCGTAAATCAGTTTAATCTGTGTTATCCGCGTCCAAAAAAATAATTATGTCAGAAGCATACGTAAAACAAAATGTAGTAAACAACATCGCCACAATCGAGTTTTTTCATCCAGAACAAAACTCATTGCCTAGCGATATATTAGCACAATTAGCCAACACAATAACAGAAGTTGGAAATAATTCAGTAGTACAAGTAATCATCCTAAAAAGTGGTGGTGACCGAACTTTTTGCGCCGGAGCCAGTTTTCAAGAGCTAATTTCCATTAACGATGCAGCAACCGGAAAAGTATTCTTTTCAGGTTTTGCCAACGTAATTAACGCCATGAGAAAATGTCCGAAATTTATCATAGGAAGAATTCAAGGAAAAACTGTTGGTGGCGGAGTAGGAATAGCAGCATCAACCGATTATTGTATGGCAACAAAATTTGCAGCCATAAAATTATCAGAACTAAATGTCGGAATCGGACCATTCGTAGTTTCGCCAGCCATCGAAAGAAAAATGGGAGTTTCAGCAATGTCACAAATTGCCATTGACGCTAACTCTTTCTATGAAGCTAATTGGGCAAAAGAAAAAGGTTTGTTTGCTAATGTTTTTGAATCAATTGAAGAAATGGACGAAGCGGTTCAAAAATTCGCCGAACATTTATGTACCTACAATCCAGAAGCAATGCTCGAAATGAAAAAGGTATTTTGGAGAGGAACAGAAGATTGGGACAATTTATTAGCCGAAAGAGCCGCAATAAGTGGAAGATTAGTATTGTCTGATTTTACAAAAGAAACGTTGAAGAAGTTTAAATAAGGTGGTAGGTTTTAGGTTGTGGGTATTAGGTTTAGTCCTTTCCTACAGCCTAATACCCACAACCTAAAACCTAAATAAATGGTATACGAATTCAAAGGGTTCATCCCAGTAATACACGAAAGTAGTTTCATCCATCCGCAAGCCGCGGTTACGGGTAATGTGATTATTGGTAAAAATGTTTACGTTGGTCCAGGTGCGGCGATTCGTGGCGATTGGGGCGAAATCATTATTGAAGATGGTTGTAATGTTCAAGAAAATTGTACGATTCATATGTTTCCAGGAAAGTCAATGGTTTTGAAAGCCGGAGCACACATCGGTCACGGAGCGATTATTCACGGAGCAAATATCGGAGCTAATTGCCTTGTCGGAATGAACGCTGTAATTATGGATGACGTAAACGTTGGTGATGAATGTATCATTGGAGCATTAAGTTTTATAAAAGCCGGAATGCAAATCCCAAACCGAAAAATGGTAGTAGGAAATCCCGCCACAATAATAAAAGACGTTTCCGATGAAATGATTGATTGGAAAACCAAAGGAACAGCTTTGTATCAGCAATTGCCAAAAGAATGTTTTGAAACCTTAAAAGCAGTTGAACCATTGCGAGAAATCCCAACTAATCGTCCAACACAAGAAGCGTTTTATAAAACATTAGAAGAATTTAAAAAATCGTAAAAACTTTGCGACTTTGCGCCTTCGTGGCAAAAAAATATTAAAATGATAACAGAATTCAAAATGCCCAAAATGGGTGAAAGTATTTCCGAAGCAACAATAATCAGTTGGTTGAAAAACGTAGGTGATTTTGTCGAAGCAGAAGAAACAATTTTAGAAGTTGCTACTGATAAAGTCGATAGTGATGTGCCTGCGCCTGTTTCGGGTGTCATTACTGAAATTCGTTTTCAAAAAGATGACGTCGTTGAAGTTGGAACTATTTTGGCGTTAATTAAGGTGGTAGATAAAAAGGTAGTAGGTATTAGAAATGAGGTGGTAGGTAATAAAAAAGAGGTTGTAGATAATTCTATATCCCAAAACCCACAACCTACAACCTTAAAACAACCTAAAACCCACAACCTAAACCCTACAGCCTTTGTAAGCCCTTTAATCATTTCAATTGCTCAAAAAGAAAACCTTTCGATAGAAGAATTACAAACAATTCAAGGTTCAGGAGCAGAAGGAAGATTACAAAAAAGCGATGTTTTTAATTTTTTAAAAAATCGGAAATATCCTTTAAAAAGCATTCCTCAACCTACAACCCAAAACCTACAACCTACAACCTACCCCAAGCCAAAAATCAATTTCGTAGAAGGAAAAGATCGTATTGTAGAAATGGATAGAATGCGCAAGATGATTGCCGATCACATGGTGTATTCTAAGCAAACGTCGCCACACGTAACTTCATATATTGAAGTAGATGTCACGAATTTGGTAAATTGGAGAAACGAAAACAAAGACAAATTTCAAGAAAAACACAACGAGAAACTAACTTTTACACCAGTTTTTGTTCAAGCTGTAGCAAAAGCTGTAGCCGATTTTCCAATGATAAATGTTTCGGTAGACGAGAAAAACATCATTGTTCACAACGACATCAATATCGGAATGGCAACCGCTTTACCATCAGGAAATTTAATTGTTCCAGTAGTGAAAAACGCCAACGAAAAAGATTTAGTCGCTTTAGCAAAAGATGTAAATAATTTGGCGGAAGCGTCAAGAAATAACAAATTAAAACCTGAACAAATTCAAGGAAGTACGTTCACGATTTCCAACGTAGGAACTTTTGGTAGTTTAATGGGAACACCAATTATCAACCAACCTGAAGTGGCAATTTTAGCTTTAGGAATTATCAAAAAACGTCCCGAAGTTATTACAACTTCCAACGGAGACGAAATTGCTATCAGAAGCATGATGTACCTTTCTTTATCATTCGACCACAGAGTAGTGGACGGATTTTTAGGAGGTTCATTCTTACGAAAAGTAGGCGATTATTTAGAACAATTTGACGCAAACACAACAATATAACATTATGGAAACAGTAATGACACAAGCAATAAAAATAACTAAAGTTTCAC
>JAYVIK010000104.1:0-5133 GCA_043770265.1 Flavobacterium sp.
GCAACTTTTCCTTTAGTTGTAATTTTTCCGAAAACATCACAAGAATACCAATTCAGTTTGTCATCAATCCATCGAAAAGTATTGAAATCGGATTGGTACTGTTTTATAGTTCCACCAAAAGGTGGGGTAATCGATCGAAAAGTATTTTTTAAATAATCGAAAAGACCAATTTCTTGGGTCAAACTATTATAAATCCAAAGTCGATTTTGAGCCGCAGTGCCTGTAGCTGTGGCCACAATTGGAATTTCATTTTCCGAAAAATTAATTTTTTGAGTTTCATTCAATTGGTTGTCCAAAAGGATTACTGTGTTGAAATTTTCATAAAATAACATTATTTTCAATTGATTTTGGAAATCAATTTTCGTTATTTTCCCAAAAGCAATGTTTTTATACTGCCATAATTCTTTTCCGTTTTTTTTGTAAAACACATTGTTTTTTATGTAGTAAAGATTTCCCATACCATCATAACCTACAAAAAAATCCATAACTATTTTTTCTATAGCGTTTTGTTTGACCTCAATACGCATCTCTTGCGCAAAAAAAGTCGCAGTTTGAAGAATGAAAAAAAAGCGTATTATTTTTTTATACATACAGAAGAATTTTATCGCTTGAAAGAATTTTAAAAAGCAGATCTCAAATTAAAGCTAAAATACATTAAACCATTTCAAATTCAAACGGTCTTATTATAATATTTTTAACAAATATAGTGTAACAATATTGCCATTATATAATCATATTTGCTATATAAAATTTAAATCAAAAAAATATGACTAAACTTATTTTTTCAATTGCTTTAATCTTGTCAGTCCATTTAGGAATTATAGCTCAAGATTTTCAAGGAATGGCGGTGTATGAATCTAAAACCAGTACTTCTGATTTTAAAACTCGAATGGAAGGGAATAAAAATATGACTCCCGATATGATCAAAGGAATTGAAGAACGTATGAAAAAAGCGTTCGAAAAAACATTTATTCTACACTTTGATAAGTCTGCTTCAGTTTATAAAGAAGAAGAAAAATTAGATGCAATGGAGCAAGGTGGTGGCGGTAGTCCGTGGCGAATGATGGCATCAGTTACTGGCAGTGGAGGAGGCACGTATTACAAGAATGTTAAAGACAAAACCTATACTGTTGACAAAGAATTGATGGGCAAAGAGTTTCTTGTAAAGGACACTTTAACCAACATGAAATGGAAAATGGAAGGGGAAACAAGGCTGATTGGAGGTTATAACTGTTACAAAGCGACAGCAATAATGCCTATAAGCAAGACCGATTTTAGAAACTTCCGACCTAGAGATGACAAAAACGCGAAGGCTGAAGCCAGTAAAGATAAAAAGGGAGAAGAGGGAGAGAAAAAATCAAGTATTTTGGATATGGTCGAAATACCTAAAGACCAAACTATAACAGCTTGGTACACTCCAGAAATCCCTGTAAGTCAAGGACCCGAGGGTTACTGGGGATTGCCAGGGTTAATTTTAGAGGTAAATGATGGAAAAACGGTGATCTTATGTTCAAAAATAGTTTTAAACCCTAAAGAAAAAGTGGTTATCAAACCAGCATCAAAAGGAAAAGTAATTTCTCAAAAACTTTTTGATGAAACTATGATCCAAAAAATGGAGGAAATGCGCGAAATGTATCGTGGCCGTGGTGGTAGTGGTGGAATGCAAATGCGTATCGGAAATTAAAATTTTTAACTGTAGCAGCAGCTGCACACCCAATTAAAATGAGAAAAATTCTAATATTTTTGGCCCTGGTTTTAGTATCTATTTGCAATGCACAGAATATCCGTATGGATGGATTGGTTCAAGATAAAGCGAATCAACCTCTGGAAATGGCCAATGTAATAGCTGTAAACCAGACGACAAAAGCGATGGATGCCTATGCCATAACGACCGACAAAGGTAAGTTTACTTTAAATCTTAAACCCAATACGAATTATGTAATTAAGTTGAGTTATTTGGGAATGCAAAATAAAGAAGTGACGCTGACCACTGGAGCAGAAAACATGTTGAAAAATATCACTATGGAATCTGGTGGAATCGAACTCGACGGCGTCGAGATTGTACGTGAAATGCCAGTATCAATAAAAGGCGATACCATTGTTTACAATACAGATTCCTTCAAAACAGGCGAAGAGCGAAAGCTAGAAGACGTTTTTAAAAAACTACCTGGTTTTGAAGTAATGGCTGACGGTCAAGTACAAGTAGAAGGTAAAAAAGTAGCGAAATTATTCGTAGATGGTAAGCCATTTATGGAAGGCGATACTAAATTAGGTTCAAAGAATATTCCGTCGGATGCGGTGGATAAAGTGCAAGTACTTCGAAATTTCAACGAAGTATCACAAATGAAAGGTCTTGAAAACAATAATGATGACATCGCGCTGAATATCAAACTAAAAAAAGGAAAAAATAAGTTTTGGTTTGGCGATGTAAGTGGTGGTTTGGCCAACGATAAAGGCTATATTTTTAACCCCAAAATATTTTATTATTCCCCAAAAACAAGTATCAACTCTATTGTAAACTTCAATAATATTGGAGAAGTATCGCTCACTTCGTCCGATTTTTTCCGAATAACTGGTGGCGCTCGAAACACTATTGGTCGTAATGGTACGTCATTGTCTTTGAATCGAAATTTCTTTGGTTTGTCTGCCGGGGATAATGTGGCTGAAGCTAGTGATCAATTCGGAACATTAAATATCAATCATTCTGTTTCTAAAAAATGGACTTTAACGGGTTTTGCTGCCTACTCTTCTACAGTTAACAAAGCAATAACCAATTCTGAAAGAGGTATTTTTGAACCAAATACCACCAATATAGCCACTCTAGAAAACAGGAAAAACACCTCTGATGCTAGAAATAATGCTTTTATAGCCAAATTTGGTTCCAAATACAAAGCCAGTGACAAGTTTCAATTGGATTATGATGCATTTTTCAGAAAAAATGACCAGCAGGATATAGATAATAGCCAAACTAGTTATAATTTGGTAAGTAATAATTCAAATATACCAAGTTCGAATACTATTATTTCTTTTCAAGAACAAGCACCAACATCTTTCAATCAAAGTTTGAATTTGTTCTATACACAAACTCCAAAATCAACCTGGGTGCTTGAAATGCAGCATCAGTATGAAGATGAGGATCCGTTTTTCAATCCGCAGCTTTCAGTAAATCCATATCAAAATTCAAATTCGCCAAATCCAAACGATCCTAGTGCTGTTTTTGTCAATGAAAATTCGTTAAATATTGAACAATCCAGATTTGTAAAAACCAATAAAGTCGATGCCAAAATCGATTACTATTATCAAATTACGAACAAGAGTATTTTGAATGTGACCGTTGGAAACACCAATGCATTTCAGGCTTACAATTCTAGTATTTTACAAATTTTAGAAAATCAAACCGTTAATCCTGTTGAGCAAGATGCCTACAATAATGATGTTCGTTATTATTTTAACGATGCTTTTATTGCACTACATTATAAATTCATAAAAGGTAAATTCACTTTTAATCCTGGTTTTTCTTTACACCAATATAATATTACTAACGAGCAATTTAATGTGCCTTTCAATCTTAATTTTTCTCGATGGTTACCTGATATGTTTGCGCGTTGGGATTTAAAAAAATCAGAGAATTTGACCTATAACTTCAATATGCGAAATGGTTTTAATGATATAAATGCGCTTGTAGAGGGATTTATTTTCACCAATTTCAATAGTATTGCTCGCGGAAACGCCCAATTAGAAAATTCGCTAATAACCAGTCATCGTTTGAATTATACGAAATATAACTTGTATAATTACACTACTATTTTCGCAAACCTAAGCTACACTACTACTAAAGATCCAGTGGTAAACGGCATCTCTTTTCAGAGTATTTATTCGACGGCTAACCGTTTAAATCTAGATGCCGAAAATCAGAGTTTGAATGGAACAGTGTTTTATTCCAAAAGTTTTCAAAAATACTATAAAGTAACTGGTGGAATTAATGTTAGTTGGAACAAGAATTTTGTATTGAACAGAAGAGTGGTAAATAATGTTACGCAGGAGTTTATTCAAGGAATTGAAAATGTAAATAACGGATACAATGTGGCTTTTGCGACACAATTCAAGAAATATCCAAATGTAGATTTGGGTTACCGCGTTAATTTTTCGGAACAAGCTTCTAATAGATTTACAACACAAACGCCTACTATAAAAGTTAATTACTATTTCTTGAATGGGTTAAATATAAATTGGGATTATGCTTTTAACCGTTTTAAAAATGAAACTACCGGCATCGCAAATGATTTTAAAATTATGTCGGCGAGTGTAAATTACATTAAAAAGGATGCTAAATTCGAATATCGAATTCAAGCGAATAATCTATTGAATACCAGATCGAGACTAAACAACTCTTTTAGTGTGAATGGTTTCAATGCTAGTGAAAACTTTATTTTACCGCGATTTGTAACCTTTATTTTAAAGTATAATATTTAGGAAGTGAAACCTTCATTCTAAAATAATATAAAACCAAAAAAACCCTGACAAATCTTATATCGTCAGGGTTTCTCTTAATGTTCTTAGCTCCCCTCTCCATTTGGAGAGGGGCTGGGGGTGAGGACTACAAGCCAAATGCCGCTTTCACTTCATCCACAAAATCTAATTTTTCCCAGGTAAACAATTCCACTTCAACTGTTTTTGTTAATCCTCCAGGAGCATAAAAAGTTTTAGTAACCGTTTCAGGAGTTCTTCCCATATGACCATAAGCAGCTGTTTCGCTGTAAATAGGATTTCTCAATTTCAAACGTTGCTCGATAAAATAAGGACGCATATCAAAAATGGATTCTACTTTTTTGGCAATTTCACCATTAGTCAAATTCACTTTAGATGTTCCATAAGTTTCAATAAAAATCCCCATTGGTTTTGCAACACCAATAGCGTAGGAAACTTGAACTAAAATCTCTTCGGCAACACCAGCTGCAACAAGGTTTTTAGCGATATGACGCGTAGCATAAGCAGCACTTCTATCTACTTTACTTGGATCTTTTCCAGAAAAAGCACCACCACCGTGAGCTCCTTTTCCACCGTAAGTATCCACAATAATTTTTCTTCCTGTCAATCCAGTATCTCCGTGTGGTCCGCCAATAACGAATTTTC
>JAYVIK010000105.1:0-5106 GCA_043770265.1 Flavobacterium sp.
GATCACCTCTTCCCATTCCGAACAGAGTAGTTAAGACCTACAGCGCCGATGGTACTAGTGTAACAACTGGGAGAGTAGGTCCTCGCCACCTTATTAACATAACCCCTTATCTTATGATTTGGGGTTTTTTGTTTTATATTAATATCCTAAGAAGGATTTATATCTTTAAAAATGGTATTACGTTAAAGAAATTGCGTGATTGTATTTGAATAGCTACAAAAAACGTGACGATTTTTATGAGGTCGCTATTTAACATTTACTTTTCTAAGTTCACTTTTTTTGTCTTGTTTTTTGTGCCATTTAGTTGCCCTTGTAATGAAAAGTTATTTCCGACATTTTTTCTTACTTAAAGAGGGAGCAGAAAAAAGTGGAATAACTTTTCTGGAATAGCTACAAAATACATTATAACTTTCAGGGTATTTTTTTGTACTCAAGCAAGGTGTAAATATTTATAACGATAAATAAAAAAAAGCGTACATCCAGCACGGACATACGCTTTTTGTTTATCCAATTAAAAAATGCACCCTATTTACTTTTGTTTACCTTCATGGTTTTCTCAATATTATCTGACTTCACTTTTAGAATGTACAAACCTTCGGGCAATGACTCACCAACTACGATGTTTCCATTTCCTGCTCCTTTTTCGACCTCAAGTCCTACCGTGTTGTAGAGAATGTAACTGAAGCTGCCCGAAGCCATTATTTTCATGCTTTCTTGGAATGGGTTTGGATATGTATAGATGCTTGAAGACAAATCGTATGATGCTTCCAAATCATTCACTACCTTGTTCACATTCACTGTTACTTTAGCGGTGTCTGTACAATTGAACGTGTTTTTAGTAATAGCCGAAAAGGTATAAGTGCCGTTTACCATACTTGGTGTATTAAAGTTGTACGGAATTATCATTTTTGTTCTCAATAAACTGATTCCGTTGTATAATGACACATTACTGATGTTGGTGCCTGTGACTGTTGTTTTGATTGGAAAAATGTCTGTTGTAAGAGTTGCATTGTTTACAGGACTGATAATGCTAATAGATGGAACAGGATTAACAGTAATTGCATAAGCGGAAGATACTGCCTGACAAGTTCCATTGCTTACTTGAACGGTATATTTTCCTGCAGAAGCAATCTTTACTGATTTTGTGACAAATAAGGCGGGATTAGGTCCGATGAACCAACTATATACTGTTCCACTATTTGCATTTAATGTGGTGGATTCCCCCATACAAATGGTAGCTTTTCCACTATTGGTAATTATTGCATTGCAAGTGGTAGTATCAACTTTTATTTTGTTGTTGATATCCAGATTGCGTGGGGCGGTGCTGTCTTTACCATCGCATTCCAACATTTTGTTTTCATAAAAATTGGTTAGCACATTATGTGTTCCTCTATCACATTCGCCTTTGTCGTTATATACCACTGCATCTCCTCCCACTTTAACAGTTCCATGCAATTTGTAATTATTTACGCAAGCAAGTCCGCCTACTCTGGCTCTGCCATACATAGTCGCATTAACTACTTTGCAGTTGTCTAATATAAGTGCTCTTCCTGAATAAGTTCCTTTGTCTATAAGTGCATTGTCCTTTACTACAACAGTATCTTTTAGGATAGCATTGTAAACCATTGCTGTTCCTTCTACCCTTACATTTCCTGAGAGATTAGAGTTTTTCACAATGGCATAGGGACCGACATAAACAGAACTGCTTACCGTTGAATTTTCAATGTAACCTCCACCATTAGGATGAATTTTACCATTTGTGTTTTTTAACTGCGATCGAAAAGCCGATGCTCCTTGGTATCCTTCCGGAACAGCATTAGTAAGTGTAATTTCATAAGGATAACGGAAGTGTTTTGGAAATCCCTGCCATGTACTATTGGTATTCGGTTTTATAGTTAGGTTGTCGGAAGGTGCACCCATTACCACAAGGTATAATTTAGATTCGCCTGGCTGGAGTTCTATACCGATTGTTTTTGTTGCCTCGCCATAAAATGTTCCGTAACGGCTCACTGTTTTATCGGCCTTTTCTGTTACAAAGCCATAACGCCATCCAGCATGTGAGTTCACTTCTGTATGCCCCTTAAACTGCACAAATACAGGGTTGTCAGACTGTGGATAAAGCGGAATAATATTGTATCCATAATCCTGTGGAGCAAGTTCATCAGGTATTATATATTTCCCCTTGCTAACATTGATTGGTTCCAAGATGTCATACACCCTTTGGGCTCTTGGTAAGTCATATTTCAGTGAATTTTCTCTTGACTCCCTAAAGTGAGTACCCCAATTGTATAATGGATAGTCATAACATGCCATCCTGCGGGCATACCGGTACATGACATCGTTAAAAGTATTCTGATCATACTTATTTATTCTACGATAGGTGGCTAGGGGAAATTCATCATCAAAACATTCTCTCCAAAGTCGATTTGTCATATTTATGCCCTGTTCTATTTCTATATGCATCAACCACTGATAACATTCGTAGGCTACTTTCCAATCAGGCTCAGGAGAAAGAGTATGCCAGTAGTCAATATCGGTTGTCACCGCTTTTGGTACGTAGCGATTCCGCATAAAATTTGCATGCGATTCATAAAAAAGCCCATTTTCAAATGCCTCTTTGGTTAAAAATTTATTCTGCTTGTCCACAGTTATCATGAACTGCAATGAATGGGTAAATTCATGCGCCATTACACCACCATCGCGCATTGCATCCGGATGGCACCAGAATGCCCCGATAACACCATCTGCTGTTCCACCATTTGCAAAACCCTCGGAGCCATTTGGCCCCCAGGTATTGTACATGATCACCACGCTTTTATACTTAGCCATTTGGGTTCCTGGCTCATCATAAATAAGACCAGATTTCTTAAACATGATGTATACTGCTTCCAGAGTGTCCAGTACAGTTTTTGGATTAAATGCCAATCCCCTATCGGGATAGGAAGCAGGATCAGTCCCGACTGTGTTTCCCCAAATGAGAATAAAATTGGGAGACTGAGCAGTTTTGGTCATGGAAAACTGTTTGCCATTTACATCGTTGATATTCCGTAGATAAGCAGGGATGTATACCTGTTTCTGAGCAAATGCTTGTGAGCAGCTTATCACCATTAGCAATTTTATTATATTAATTTTCATAAGATTGTTATTGTTTTGTTTCTAAATAGTTCCACAATATTCTGGGTCAACATTACCACAGACTAAAGATTTTAGCTTCTGAATTCAATTATCAGCTAGCTACTTTTGTTTACTTTTATGGTTTTCTCTACTCCATACTTAAAATTTTAATAACACATGAGTTTTATACGTGAAAGAAATACTTAAGATTGGTAAAAAAGCATTTTATCCAAATAATTACCAGAAGTAGTGCAGTTGAAGATGTTTTCATAAGAAATGGCACATATTGATACATTGTTATTGAAATTATCCTTCTAGGAATCATGAAAGCGTACATTTATCACGGACGTACACTTTTTTATTCTCATAATCAAAAATGGAGGCTTAGTAGATACTATCGTGTTTTATTAATTTTTAGAGTCCTCTCTAAATTATCCGACTTAATTTTTAAGATGTACAAGCCTTCTTGTAAAGATTGCCCAACGCTAACATTCTCATTACCAATTCATTTCCCAAACAAGCCATCACCTCCCTCTTGTCCTCGCAATTTCGTTAAGTTAAGAAAAGCGTAAAGAAATAATAAGAGAAGTTGTGAAAATTCTGTAAATTCAGATAGTAAAAAAAAGGAATAAGTGAAAAAGCCCTTTACCAAGAAGGTTTTTTTCACACATCACTAAACGTATTGATAATGAGTTATTTGCATGTAATCACAAGGCAAATCTTCAAGATTTTAGCAGAGATAGGAAGCTAAACTTTAAGCACCTTATAATGTCAATTATGTCTTTCACTACATCTAGCTTTCAGGTTGAGCTTGACTGTTTTTACAAGCTTTTGTTTTAAGTGTCTCTTGAAGAATTCGCTCAGGTTCTATGGTTGTTTGTAAAAATAATTTATGTGTTATCGGTTTCGGGCTTGGCGCAGGTGGCGATTTTCACCACAAATGTTGATGCAGAGAACCAAACTTTGATTAACCTCAAATGTGTCTGTGGAGCACTAAACCGCTACTTTTGCCAAACCTGTGCTAGGCGTAGTTTTTATTTCTTACTTGTTTTAAAACTTCATAAATTACTTTGGTAATATTGACTTCGTCTTCTGTTGGGTTAGGTTCTGTCCTTAAATCAATCCCTAGCATTCCTTCATATTCTAAATTGAGATTTACATTTTTATACGAAAATCTACAATATCCTGAGTCGAGAAATCCAGGGTAATAGTTTGAAATTTCAACACCGTCTGTGTTTTTTAGTATTTCAACCCCATCTTGAAAAAATTCATACCAATCACCGTCATCCTCAATAGCAAAAATTAACTGATTTGACTGCGAGAAAGATTCATATTTGTACTCCGCTAATAACTTTATTTCTTTATCGAGATTAACTTTTGCTTGTTCTTCAAATTTATTTTTAAAGTAATTTGTTTTGAAAATGCCGTCTTGTTTTAGGAAATCATTTAATATTTGAATTCTACCTTTGTTGAAAATGACACTTGGATAGTATAAATATTCTAATCGTACATTTTTTCGGTAATTTTCATAAATGTCTTCTGGCTGTCCAAATATAGAAAGGTCTGCGTCTATGAAAAAATTAGTGTCAGAGTCAGAGTTCTCTTTGTGTTTTTTCGTTGCTAAAATTTGAGTTTTGCAATTTTTTATAATTTCTGATGGGATATTAATTTGTTTCATTCTAATTTCAGCAAATTCAGCACTTTTTTCTTCGTTGTCTGACTTTGTAGCAATATAAATTATGTCATGATAGAACGTAGTAAATAAAACTGTTTCCCAATTTTCAATTTCGTCTTTTACTTCAATAAGTTGTTTAAGTACATTTTCTAGGTGGGAAAGGTTATGATAATGTCTTTTATTCTCTGAATAATTCACTTCAATTTCCTTCCAAAAGTCATTAATTAGGGTCTACTGAAAAAGTAAACCCTGATTATTTTTATACTTCAAAATAAAGTAAAACCATAGGAGTACCCTCCTTGACAAATTAGCCAAGT
>JAYVIK010000106.1:0-15188 GCA_043770265.1 Flavobacterium sp.
TAACCCATCACTTTGCGAACCGCCGAATACGTGACCCGTACGTTCGGTGGTGTGAGAGGCGCACTCCGTTAGTTTCTAGCGGAGCCGTCTACTCGATTAAATTAATTTCAATTTCTTTTATAACAGTGTGGTCGGTTTTCTTATTCAGCTTATAATTAATGGTAAAACCATTACAATCCACAAATTTTTGGTTAAATCTAAATTTGAAATTTTTAGCTATTTGTTTCAAATAATTTTCACCGTCTTTATTCACTTCAATCCATACTGATTTCAAGGATTTGAATTTTCTTGGGTATTTATGATCTCCATAAACAATTTTATTGAAGTCGGTTGGTGACATTGTTTTCTTAATTTCATCATCTGTAAAACCAAGCATTTTAAGTTCTTCTGCACTGTATTCAAGAATTGAAAATTCAAAATTGGTTTTATTTTCTTTTAATTTCAGTGCATCATACCACAAATGTTTTTTGGAATCCGATTCTAGATATGCTTTTTCAATTTCTACTTTGGAATTTATATTTTTGATGCTATCCAATACGCCTATTTTTCTGGATTTGAATTCGATACCAATATCATTCAAATGGTCTCCAAATTTATTGTTTTTTGAAGGTTGTAAAAATTCTAGCGTAGCAAATTCGCCCATAAAATATTTCCCAGAATACTCGTCTGTTGTTGTTTTAGTGGTGTTTTCTTTACAAAAAAACAGTGTGTCTTTTACATAAGAATTTCTGAATAATGCATCATAATCGGCTTTTTCAATACAAACAAAAATCGTGTTGCAGTCCATTTTATATTGCGAATACAATGGCGAAGAGCAAAACAAAATCAGATAAGAAACTATAAATCTTATTTTCATAAAACATCTATTTTTAGTAAAAGTAATAACTTGAAAAGTATAAATATAAATCAAATAGACCAACAACATTTAAAATAGACCAATAGCTATTTGTTTCAATTTATTTATATATTTGAAAACGAAAATTTAGTAGATGAATCCTTTCAATTGTATTATTATTGACGACGATGAAATAGATCGACTTACGGTTGTATCTTATGTCAAAAGATTTTCAAACTTGAATATCGTTGGCGTTTTCGAAAATGCGGAAAATGCTTTACAAATTTTGGATAAAGAAGAAATTACGGTCTTGTTTTTAGATATCGATATGCCCTCCTTAAACGGATTGGAGTTTCGAAAGAAGGCCATGAATGTTCCTGTTTGTATTTTTATTACCGCCCATCCTGAACACGCCGTAGAAAGTTTTGAAATAGATACTTTAGACTTCATCGTAAAACCCATAAAAAAGGATCGCTTTATTCAGGCCATTAGTAGAATAGAAGACTATATGGAGTTGAAACAAAAAGCACAATTGTTCGAATCCGCTATTGGAGGTGATGTGATTTATATTAAGGAAGGGCATACAGAAACCAAAGTAAAATTACACGATATCATCTATCTTGAAGCCTTGAAAGACTATACTAAAATTGTAACTACGACAAAAAAACATTGTGTTTTATCTACTATTGGCAATTTATTAAAGGAAAATCATTTTCAATCCTTTGTTAGAATTCATCGAAGTTATGCGGTTCAAAAAAATTATATTGATAAAAAAATGACGAATGAATTGTTACTGAATAATGGAACTATTATTCCTATTGGTAGAAGTTATAAAGATAATTTGAGTTTATGAAGATTTTGATTGTAATACTTCTTTTTATTGCCTCCAACATTTATTCGCAAGTAGGTACTGACCCAAAACTGGATTCGTTGATGAACACATTTTCATCTCAAAAAGGAATCGAAAAATCGGAAACTTCAAAAAAAATAGGGACTTATTATAAAAAAAATAGTCAGTATTACAGAGCCATTGAATACTGCCAAATTGCTCGTGATTTATATGAGGAAAATACTGGTTTATCAGTTAGCGAAAAAGCGAAGAATGTAGCATTGTGCGATCTGAGTATTGGCGTGGAATATTTTTTCATAGGAGATCATAAAAAAGCGATGGAATATTATATAAAAGCGTACAAAGTCATTCCCGAAAACATCGATTTATTGCTGAATATACAAGGTGTTTTTTCTAGTCAGGACAATTATGAAAAAGCTTTTCAATATGCAGAATTGGCAATGAAAGTCGCTCAAAAAACAAAAAACACCTCTCAATTAGATAGAATTTGGTCCGTAAAAAGCGATATTTATTTTAGTAAAAAAGATACTATCAACGCCTTTAGAGCCTTAGAAAAAAGTATTAAATTTTCAAAAAAAGAAAACGATTTGGAGCAACTTGCCATCACTTATACAAACTATGGCGATTTATTACAAGATTCGAAAAGAAAGCTAGATTTTTATTTAAAATCAAAAGCCATTTGGGATGTTTTTCAACCCGATAATTTACTTTCAATTTCCAATAGTATTTCTATAGCCAATTTGTACAGAAATGAAATTTCGAATGAAAATTTTTTAAGAGACAATGCGGTTACGAAAAAAGAAGCTTTAAATAAATCCGAACAAATTCTGTTAGAGCAAATAAAAAAATGTAAAAAAATCAACCACAAAGGAAAAAATCTTCAATACGCATTAGAGAGTTTGAGTTATGTATATGAGGAAAAAGAAGACTACAAAAACGCGAACAATTATTTTAAGGATTGTGTTATGTTGTATGATTCACTAAATTCTATTGACACAAAAAATAAAATATTGAATGTAGAATCCTCATTTAAAATTGGAGAAAAAGACAAAGAGATTCAACTCAATCAAAAGATAATCAATCAAGAGAAAAAGCAAAAATGGTTCTACATTTTTGGCATTGGATTATTAGCAGTAATAGGAGGGTTGCTTTTTTACCAAAGTCAAAATCGAAAAAAGACAAACCAAAAATTGCAACTTTTAAACACCGAACTCGATCAAGCTAACAAAACAAAAACACGGTTTTTTAGCATACTGAATCACGATTTGAGAAGTCCAGTAGCTAATTTAATTCACTTCTTACAATTGCAAAAAGACAGTCCAGAATTACTGGATGAAGAAACCAAAAACCGAATGCAAGACAAAACCATTTCAGGTGCAGAAGATTTACTTTCATCAATGGAGGACATTTTATTGTGGAGCAAAGGGCAAATGGAAAACTTCATACCACAACCTAAAAATGTGAATGTAAATCAATTGTTTGACGATACTAAAAAAGTATTTTCTGGTTATCACAAAATCAGCTTTGAATATCACAATTCGAATAATATCGAAATTTTCACAGATGCGAATTATCTTAAAACAATCGTTAGAAATTTGACTAGTAACGCCATAAATGCTTTTACTACTACACCTAATCCAACTATAATTTGGAGAGCTTGGCAAGAAAATGGAATATCCTATCTATCCATAACAGACAACGGGCCCGGAGCGAGCGAAGAACAATTTAGAGCGTTGTATGATGATAAAGAAGTAGTCGGCATTAAGTCTGGCCTAGGTTTACACCTTATCCGTGATCTTGCAAAAGCGATCGATTGTCAAGTTTTATTAGTTTCTGAACTTGAAGGCGGAACAACTTTTACCCTAAAATTTTAAAGCGTAAATTCGCTTTACTCAATTGATATTTTTGTTCTAAACTATGTATTTTTTATCCAAAGAATTATTTTTTCCTCCCGTTTCCGAAGCCAATAATGATGGAATTCTTGCAATTGGTGGCGATTTGTCATCAGAACGTTTGTTATTGGCGTACAAAAGTGGCATATTTCCTTGGTTTGAAGAGGGAGAACCCATTTTTTGGTGGTCGCCGAATCCCAGAATGGTTTTGTTTTTGGATGAATTGGTCGTTTCAAAAAGTATGCGAAACATCTTGAATCGAAATGTTTTCAAAGTGACTTTCAACCAGAATTTCAGAGAAGTGATTTCGAATTGCCAAAAGATAAAACGCAATAAGCAAAATGGAACTTGGATAACCAATGATATGATTGAAGCCTATTGCAAATTGAATGAATTAGGAATTGCAAAATCAGTTGAGGTTTGGCTAAACGACGAATTGGTTGGTGGTTTATACGGCTTTGATTTGGGACATGTTTTTTGTGGTGAAAGTATGTTTTCTAAAGTTTCGAATGCTTCAAAAGTGGCTTTTATAACTTTAGCAAATCAATTGAAAAAGGAAAATTATAAAGTATTGGATTGCCAAGTGCATAACGAACATCTCGAAAGTTTGGGCTGTCGTGAAATTGATAGAACAGATTTTATGGAACTTTTAAAAAGTAAGTGATTATGAAATATATTGTAAAAGAATTGTATCTCTATCCAATAAAAAGCTTGGCTGGAATTCGTGTTGAAAGTGCCAAAGCTGAAGAAATGGGTTTTGAAAATGACCGACGTTGGATGCTAATCGACGACCAAAATCAGTTTATTACGCAACGAAATCATCCTAATTTGAGTCAGTTTTACACGAAAATTTTAGAAGATAAAATTGAAATTTCACATCAGGATGCAACCCACGAATTTTTTATAAATGAAAGTTTGGAAGAGCCCATTTCTTCAAAGGTTTGGGATGACGAAACCAAGGTTTTCGAAGTGAATAAAGCGACTTCAAAATGGTTCAGCGAAGCACTTGGTTTTAGGTGTAAATTAGTAAAAATTATCAATAATGGCGACAGAAAACACCAAAGTTCAAAACTTGATACAACGCTCAATGTTAGTTTAGCCGATGGTTATCCGTATTTGCTAACTGGTTCTGAAAGTTTAAATTTTTTGAACGAAAAACTAGACGAAAAAATTACTATCGAGCGATTCAGACCTAATATTGTTATCAGTAGTTCAATTCCTCACGAAGAAGATTTCTTTGGCAATTTCCAAATTGGAAAAGTGAAGTTCAAGAATGCAAAACCTTGTGGCAGATGCATTATGATAAATAATAACCCATTGAACGGCGTTGTAAAAAAAGAACCTTTACACACCTTAAGTTCCTATCGAAAAGTGGACAACTCTATTCTTTTTGGCACCAATATTATATGTTTGAATGAAGGCGAAATAAGTATTGGTGAAGCTTTGGTATTCTAAGGTGAATTAACTTTTTTATAAAACCTGAATTCTGCAACCTGCAATCTGCAACCTGCAACCTAAGAACTTTTCTTAAAGCATTCCTCCACGTGATCATTGACCATTCCTGTAGCCTGCATATGAGCATAAACCACTGTGGAACCTACGAATTTGAATCCGCGTTTTTTTAAATCCTTGCTAATTGCATCGGAAAGGGGAGAAGTGGCAGGAACTTCTTTTAAGGTTTTTCTTTTATTATCGATTGGTTTTCCATCGGTGAATTCCCAAATGTATTTACTAAAACTTCCAAATTCTTCCTGCACTTTTATAAAGGCAAGCGCATTCGAAACCGCAGCACGAATCTTTAATTGATTGCGAATAATTCCAGCATCTAGCATTAATTCTTGAATTTTTTCTTCGGGATAATTGGCAACTTTTTTATAGTCGAAATCATCGAAAGCTAGTTGAAAGTTTTCTCTCTTTTTCAGAATGGTTATCCAACTCAATCCTGCCTGAAAGGTTTCGAGAATCAGGAATTCAAATAATTTTCGGTCGTCATAAACCGGAACACCCCATTCTTCGTCATGGTATTTTTTGTATAAATCTGACGATAAGCACCAACCACATCTTGTTTTGTTGTCCATTTTTTATTGAATTAGAATTTCAAAAATAGTGAAAAATCCCATTTCAAATTGCTCCGAAATGGGATTTGTATTTTATAAAAATATGGATTAATGTCGTAAAACAGTTATTAAATCGCCTAAAAAAAGTTAGATATGTTAATAATTGTATGTCGTTTTAATACCATCCTCAATTTGTTCTATTGTAAATTTATAGTCATTAAGATCGGCTTTCAAGTGCATAATTGATTTATCGTTTGTCCATTCGACATCAATTTTATCATCAAGAATATCATTTATTACTACTCGACCTGAAAACGCATTCGAGGTATTTCTTAAACGAATAATATCAAGCTGATGCTTCACAAGATCTCGTTTCAATCCTTGCTCGATATCCTGCATTGATAATGTGGTGCGATTAATTTCTTTATGTCCAGCACTACCTCCATTATCTGCTGCTTCATAATTGTTTTTTCCTGCAAAAATATCCAGATACCACACCTGAGGGATTCCCGGCATAAACATTTGAATGGCTCTCGCAAGCAGTAACTTTTGTTCGTCTTCTCCCAATGCACTAAAAAATGTAGCATTGATTTGATAATATGAAATTTTATTTCCGGATGCGTCGTACAGATTTTTTACACGACCACCACGTTCCATAATTGTGGTCATTATTTTTTCAATCTCGGTATCTTCTAACAATCCTTTATTATAAACGCCATCTACTTCCTTACCTTTCAAGTCCAAAACGGGTATTCCATCATGGCAACCCAACATGTTTACGGTTTTAAATTCTTTGGCAATAATTTCCTTAGCCCAACTAAGTAACGCTTTGCTCGATTTGCTCTCAATAGTGTGGATAGTCAATCCGGGTAAGAAAAAATCATAAATAGTATAGCCCTTGTTTGCTACTTCATCGTGTAAATGCAAACCATATTCGGCATGAATTTCTGGCAAAAGCATCAAATTGTTTTGGTGTGCTATTTTCTTAATTCGCTCTAAATAGTCCCAAGTCCCTGGTTTATTAAAAAAATTGGATTCTCCAACCTGCTTATGTAAATAGGCAAAAGCATCTAATCGAAGTATGTTACAACCATAACCGCTTAATTTCTTGAGTGTTTCCTCATAAAATTCCCAAACTAAAGGGGATGCAGCATTGACATCCATTTGTCCTAGATAAGAACGTTTTTGCTCTACAATTTGTAAAATTGCTGATTTTAAATTAGTAGCATCTTCAAAATCAATACTGCTTAAATCTAGAGATTGTTCGATAGCTTCATTAATCTTTTTTACAATTTGAGTTTTTAACGAATCTGTCAATCCTTGAATACTATTCAAATCGGCTACAGCAATCGGATTATAAGTTATTTGCTGATAAAAAGTATTCCAATACGGTTGTTCTGTGCCATCCGGAAAACGCACTTTCAATATAGGTAAACCCGACTTTCTCATGAATAATTTGTTGAGAAATTCTGGTTTTGGAATTACAATTCCATCTTCATTTTTTATTCCGTTTCCTTCCCAGAATTCATTCCAATTTATAAAAAAATCTTTAAAAACAGATTTGTCACCTTTTTGTAGTAAATCTTTAAATTGAGGTGATCCTACTGATAAATGGTTTAATACTATATCAAATTTTAACTTGATGTCAAGTGCATTTAAATCATTCAAATCATTCGTGTCAACTAAATCTTGATTAATATTATAATCAATAATGGAGAAACCCCTGTCTAAATCGCTATTAAAAAAAGTAGGCAATACATACAACAAAGAAAAAGTATCTTTAAATTCAGGCATTTTGAGCATAGCAATAGTGTCACTAAATTTGGTTCCAATGCTATCAGGGTAAGCGTTAAGCATTACACCATTACTGATTTCAATATTTTCTTGCATAGTATTTTATAAAAGTTGAGATAGTATATTGATGTTATCGGGTAACCTTCCAACGTTTTGCAGTTTTAAAGCAGCTAATTTCAAGGCAATTTCCAAACATTCATCAATAGATTTTTCTTTGACATAAGCAAATAAAAACCCAGACCAAAAAGCATCACCCGCGCCAGTAGAGTCCATCACCTTTTCAATTTTAATAGCTGGTAATTGTATGATTTTTTTTCCTTTTTGAGATAGTTTTACCCCTTTGCTTCCTAATGTTAAGCAAACAATATCTACACCTTCATTATGGAAAAAATTAAAAATTTCTTCGTGTGGTAGTTCCTTTTCAAAAAGGCGAAGCATATCATCTTCACTAATTTTTATTAATGGATTGTACTGACAATAGGTTTTGATTACTTTGAAAGCCTTCTTTTGACTTTTCCACAGCTTTTTAGAGTAGTTAAGATCAATACTTAGCTTACAGCCTATTTTATAAGCTTCTTTTGCTTTTTTTAGAATTGTTTCTTGAGCAGGTTTTTTGCTCAATGCAAAACAAGTGGTATGAAATATCTTGGTTCGGGATAGAATTTCACTTGAAATTTGCTCTTCATAAATGCAACAATCTGCTTCACGAAAAGGTATAAAATCTGGAGTACCGTCAGACCTTGATACAAATATAACGCTTGTTGATTTATTATCTATGACATTAACATGATCGGTATTTAACCCAACACTTGACAATTTATCTAAGATGTAACTGCCAAAACCATCATTGCCGACAGTAGCAACCAATGTTGTATTCAGCCCTAATCGCGTTGAATTCATAGCCACATTGGTAGGCGAACCTCCTAAATACCTGTGATAATCTCTGGTTTCATTAATAAGCACGCCTTCTTGATGCCCAATAAAATCTACTAATACCTCACCTACACAAAGGATGTCTATAGTATCCATATTATTATTTATTATATTATTCACTTACTTTTTGTACTTTTTGTTTTAATTAATAATGTGCAAATAGCTGCAAGCACTAATAATACACCCGCAAAACGAATGGCTTGACGAGGATCGTTTTCTAAAAAGTTCTTTAAAATGTATCCAAAAGACAGGTTTTGAATAATCATCGGAATTACAATCATCATATTTATAATCCCCATATAAACTCCATATCGCTCTTTTGGCACAACTGCAACAACCATCAAATATGGTATTCCCATCATACTTGCCCAAGCAATACCGTAGCCAATAATTACCGCAAAAAATACGTATTGATTTTGCACTGTTGGAAACCATAAAAAAGAAATAGCTCCTAAAAACAGACACGCAAAATGAATCATTTTTGCACCGTGTTTTTTGGCTAATTTGGCCAAATAAAATGCAATAGAAAAAGTCACTATAAATCCAAAAGCGCCAATTAATCCATTCCATTCAACTGCTTTTTCATAACCCAGCACATTCTTTGGAGTAACATTCCATACGGACAAGGCGATACTTTTTGAATTGTTTTGCCAATAGCACATCATCGCATACCACTGAAACATATACACCAAAAACAGTTGCCACATCACCGTTGGCATTTCTAAAACGGCTTTATAAATGTCAATGAAGGGCGAAAAAATATTTAAGGGCTCCGCTTTTAAAAGGACTAATTCTTCAGCTGTTGGAGGGATTTCTTTGGTTTTACTCATACTCCACCAAATGGAAGTTACTGAAAGGACGGCTCCTAAAAAGAAGGAAGCATAAATCCAAGTGGGTAGCGATCCGGTGTAGCCAACAAAAACAATTGGAAACAAAAAAAGAGAAATGTAAGCCAGAAACTGTCCGAAACCAGTAAAAAAACTTTGCGCCTGAAAACCTATTGGTTGTTGTTCTTCGTCCAGCGTATCGGCAATAAAAGCTCGGTATGGTTCCATCGCAGTATTGTTTCCTACGTCCAAAATCCAAAGCAAACCTGCCGCCATCCATAAGGAACTGCTAAATGGGAATAAAAATAATGCGATACTACAAATTATGGCTCCAATAAAAAAGTACGGTTTTCTTCTTCCCCATCTTGGATGCCAGGTTTTATCACTCATCGCACCAATTATAGGCTGAATCAATAAACCCGTTAATGGTCCTGCAAGATTTAGTATTGGAATTTGATCTGGACTTGCATGTAAAAAATCATAGATAGGATTAACAGCACTTTGTTGCAAACCAAAACTGTATTGAATTCCGAAAAAACCGACATTCATATTGATAATCTGCCAGAAATTTAGTTTTGCTTTTTTGAACATAGCTCTAGAATTTTTTTAGTACAAGATTAATAAATGGAAAAAAGAATGAATTAAATAAACGTATTTTTTTTCCAAACGTATAAAGATGCTTCAATAAAACTTGATTTTTTAAAAACAATTCCTGTACTATAAAAATACAGGAATTGTCAACTAACTAAACCAAAACATCCTATTTTTATTAAAATCTATAAGACAAAGCAGTAGAAATTGATCTTCCTGGCATTGGTCTTGCACGAACATAGTTTACTGTATTGTCTGTAATATTTCCTTCTTCAGACTCAGTTATTGCCAAAGTATCGAATAAGTTGTTGGCAGATAAATTTAAAGATAATCCTTTTGTGATTCCAATTTCAACAAAGGCATTTACGATTAAAAATCCATTCATAACTAGTTGATTTGAATCTTGTGCATACGCTTTGGTTTGACCAATAAAACTCAATCCAATCGTATTATTATTTTCAGAAAAGTTATACGTTGGCATCAAATTGTACATCAATTTTGGTTGTCTTCTTGGCTCATTTCCTGCGTTGTCACCAGAAGTAATTTCGGCTTTTGTATAGGTCATTGCTCCACGTAAATTTAAATTATCCATTAGATTATAAGACGATTCCAATTCTAAACCATACGATTTGTAATTATTTTGGATGATGCTGTTTGAGGTTGCTTCATAACCACCTTGCTCGTCAGTTTTAGAGTGAAAAGCAGTACCGTAAAGGTATCCTTTTTGGAATTTAAGTTTGTAACCCAATTCCGCTTGTGTCAAAAAGTCTAAAGCATTGATTTTATCTCCATTTAAATAATCCAACCCTGAAAACAAAATTCGATCCGCTTTTGCAGCAGCGCCTTTGCTATATCTTGCAAAAAAGGATTGTTTTTCTGTTACTAAATAGTTAGCTCCCAAAGTATAAGAAACATAATCGTAATCATAATTTACAGCAGTTTCATTAGACGTATTTACAGCAAAAACATTTTGTTCTGGTGCTGAAATTGTTCCGTTGTTATTGATGTCAAAAGCTCTTGAAGTTCCTCCAGCAAATGAACCGGTAACTTTACCCAAATCATATCTCAATCCGCCTTCAAACGAAAGGTTTTCAGTCGCATCCAAAGAAACGTTTACATACGGTGCAGAAACATTATATTGTGTATCATAATTTCTGGCTAAGTTACCCCAAGCTGGCGTTCCGTATGCGTACAAACCATTGTCAGATAATAATTGTCCAGCAGCATTGGTTACATTGATTAGACGTGGATTATTATCCGAAACTTCCTGTAAATAAGAGTTCCATAACCAAGAAGTAGAAATATTTTGAATCGATTTGAAGTAACCTGCAGTAACTCCTACTTTGTCAAATTTTTTCGTAACCCTTAAATCATTCATAAAGTTGCTCAAATCATTCAATTGAGTATCGAACATGTGAATTCTAGACACCAATCCGTTTGGATTGTTGAAAGGAGTTCCTGTATTTGCGTAGGTCAATTTAGAACCTGCACCAAAAGAAGCAGCAATCGCAGAAGCTGAGCCAACTTCAGCTGGGAAAGGAGCAATAAAACCACCGCTGTTAGAAGAATAACGACCGTTTTCGGTAATTTTCCAACCGTCTTCTAAATCAAATGAAGCATTTACTCCGATTGATTTTGAAACTGGATTCATTCCGTCTGCTACATTTTCTCTTCTTAATGCACCATCTGTGCCAAGTCCCATATTGTGGTTCAAATAAATGGATTGTAAAGCGCCTGTTGTAGCATCAAAACCACTTACGCTCCCCCAACTTGGATTGGCATTTGTTCCTGTAACTTTTACCGGCATTGGCATATAAGCAGCAGCTCTGTCGTTTAGGAATTTCGCATAAACGGTTACTTTTCCGTTTTGAAATTCTTTGGTAAGGTTGAATTTTACTTGTCCACCATTGTTAGATGTAGAACCTGTTTTTCTTACCCCTTCGCCAGCTCTATAAAATCCACCAGCGTGAAAATAAAGGCCGTCACCAATTTTTGTTCCGTAGTCAACATCGGTTCTAAAGTTGTTGTAATCCAAACCAAAAGTTGTTCTCAACATTCCACCCTCTGTCTTTCCAGTTTTACTGATAAAGTTGATGATTCCACCCGGAGAGTTAGAAGATAGGGTAGAGGCCGATCCCCCACGAATGGCTTCAATTTTGGCTACATTTCCGTCAAATCTTGTGAAAATATCAGCTGTTGCAAATGAAATATCACCAAATAAAAGCACAGGAAGTCCATCTTCTTGAATTTGTAAATATTTAGATCCACCAGAAGAAATTGGCACACCACGAACAGAAATATTTGAGTTTCCTTCTCCTCCAGATGATTCTGAACGAATTCCAGGAATAGATCTAAAAATTTCTGCGGTTGATCTTGGAGCTGATTGATCGATTAGTTTTGCATCCATAGTTGTTATGGAAACGCTAGACTTGATTTTTGCTCTTGGGTTTACAACTCCAGTTACAACAACATCTTCTAGCTGAGTTGTTTTTGTTGAGTCTTTAACAGGTGTTGTTCCATTTTGTGAAAAGGTCAAATTGACTAATAATATTGCTATAATCAGTCCAAGCCTTTTCAATACTAAATTCATTTTTTTCATGGTGTAAAATTGTTTGATTAATAAATAGTTTGGTTATTTTTTGTCAAAACTACTTTTATAAGTGTTAAATTTAAGCATATTTTCTTCGAAAACGTTTTCGAAAACATCGAAAACGTTTTCGATTTGTAATTCATATTTTTTTCTCATATTTGTTAAATGAAAGAGACGACTCTAAAAGAGATTGCAGAAACATTAGGAATATCCATAACTACGGTTTCTAAAGCATTAAAAAATTATTCGGATGTAAGTGAAAAAACTCGAAAAGCAGTTATTGCTTTGGCTGAGGAGTTGAACTATACACCCAATAGTTTTGCGGTAAATCTACGGACTAAAGAGTCTAAAACCATTGGGTTGATTATTCCTGAAGTGGTGCATCATTTTTTTTCGAATGTAATTAATGGCATTATCGCCGAAGCGGAGAAAAAAGGCTATCTCGTCATTATTTTGCAATCGAACGAATCCTTGGAATTAGAAAAAAAACAAGTGGCGCTTTTAATCAATAAAAGGGTGGATGGAATCATTATGTCACTTTCTAACGAATCCAACAATGATTTTCACATCAAGGAAATCCTCCGAAAAGAAATTCCTTTCGTCCAATTTGATAAAATTTCTAAATTGATTCCTAGCTCCAAGGTTGTTATTAATGACCAAAAAGCTGCGATGGAAGCCGTTCAGCATTTGATTGATAAAGGATGCAAAAAAATTGCTCACATTCGAGGTCCTGAAAATCCACAAAATGCGATTGATCGTTTTATTGGATATAAAAAAGCTTTAGAAAAAAACGGAATTCAGTATGATTCCAAATTGGTTTACACTTGCAAAAATGTAACTTTTGATGAAGGTTTAGAATTTGCCAAACAAATTATTGAAGAACATCCTGATGTTGATGGAATTTTTGTAATAACGGATTTAGTTGCGGTTGGTGTTTTAGCTTATTTCAATGAAAAGGGGATTCAGGTTCCCAATCAGATTGCTGTAATTGGTTTTAGCAATTGGTTTATGTCCCAAGTTATAACGCCAAAATTAAGTACTGTAGACCAACCAAGTTATGAAATGGGAGTTGCGGCTTTCAGTCTATTACTCGAAGAGATGATCTGTCACAAGGAAGGAAAAGTGTTCCATCCTAGAACAATCGAATTGGAGACGAGTATTATAGAAAGAGATTCGAGTATAAAAACGAATTAAATCGCTTAAAAAAATTCAAGATAATTTTATGCAAAAATCCCATCTTGTTGGCAAGATGGGATTTTTTATGGTACGAAATCAAAAATCTGAAATCGTTAATCTTAATTCTAAAATCAGACTATCCTAAACTAACTCTTTTGAAACCTGTGATTTCAACGTTGAATCCTTTAACGTGATCCCCTACTTTTATAGAATCGTCTTTAATAAAGTTTTGATCTAATAAAGCTTTTTCTTGGTCTAAAGTAGTGTTATCAGAGATGAAACGTAATAGTTTTCCTGGAAGAATTTTGTCCCAAATTTGTTCTGGTTTACCTTCTGCTTTTAATTCTGATTTGGCAACTTCTTCTGCTTGTTTTAAAACTTCTTCAGTTAATTGAGAGAATGAAATGTATTTTGGAACGTTTTTCAATGTTTTACCTAAACGTTTTGCTTCTTCATTTTCTTTTTCGATGATAGCAATACGAGCAGCAAGTTCAGAATCAACAAAAGCAGGGTCAAAATCTTTGTAAGATAATGTGTCAGCTCCCATAGAAGCAACTTGCATAGAGATGTCTTTAGTTAAAACGTCTCCATTAGCAATTGGTGCAGAAATTGCAGTTAAAGCAGCAATTTTGTTAACGTGAACATACGATCCAACGAAAGCACCTTCTAAAATTTCAAAACCACCGATTTCGATTTTTTCACCAATAACTCCAGTTTGCTCAATTAATTTTTCAGCAACAGTTATTCCGTTGAAATCTGAAGCTAAAAATTCCTCTTTAGAAGAAAAGTTAATAGCTCTTTCAACTAATTCTTTAGCTAAAGTTACAAAAGATTCGTTTTTACCTACGAAATCTGTCTCGCAGTTTAAAGTGATGATGGCTCCTTTAGTTTTGTCGGCATTGATAAAAGAAACAGCAGCTCCTTCTGAAGACTCACGGTCAGAACGGTTAGCAGCCACTTTTTGTCCTTTTTCTCTAAGGTTTTGTATCGCTTTGTCGAAATCTCCATCAGCTTCAACTAAAGCTTTTTTACAGTCCATCATTCCGGCACCTGTAGTTTGTCTTAATTTATTTACGTCTGCAGCAGTAATTGTTGCCATAATATAATGTATTTAATGTTATAAAAGTAAAAATTCCAATTTTCAAATCCGAAATTCCAACTTTATCAAATTACTAACTTAACGTTATTAATTTTTTTGGAATTTGGAATTTAAAATTTGGAATTTAAATTTGATTTATTCTTCTGTTGCTGGAGCTTCAACTTCGGCAGTTGGTTCCGCTACTTCAACTTCAGCAGCTGGAGCAACTTCAACTTCGGCAACAACTGCTTCTGCTACAGGAGCAACTACTTCATCAGTGTTTGCTTCAGGTTGAATATCTGCATCAGTTCCTCTGTTTGAAAGTCCGTCAACGATCGCAGCAGTAACAATAGATAAAATTTTATCAATCGATTTAGAAGCATCATCATTTGCAGGGATTACATATTCTACCTCTCTTGGGTCAGAATTGGTATCTACCATTGCAAAAATTGGAATGTTTAATTTTTGAGCTTCTTTTATTGCGATATGTTCCGCTTTGATATCTACTACGAACAATGCTGCAGGAAGTCTAGACATATCTGCGATTGAACCTAAGTTTTTCTCT
>JAYVIK010000107.1:0-5074 GCA_043770265.1 Flavobacterium sp.
GTTTCCGTTTGCCCACAACCGCACGAACCTGGAATTATTTTTAGTGGATCAGTTGGACATTGGTCTGTGTTCGTGCTCACAAATCCTGCTGGCTGGGTACAAGCAGTTTTGTTTACATTCGGGTCGCCTTTTCCATCTGCATCAGTATCTGCATACCAAATAGTGGCCACTCCTATCAGTTTGTTAATTGGGTTACAATCTATATTATCCAGCACACCATCATTATCATCATCAGTGTCTTTACAATCTGGCGTTTTATCACCATCCGTATCCAAGGTGGTTTTGCCAGTTGTACCTCCTACACAAGTGGCACAAACATCTAAAGCAGCTGTGCCACCAGCCACTCCTGCACAATCGTTTACAAGCAAAATGGTGGTTTTTACGGCAGAAGAAGTTGAGATAGCACCATCGTCATCAGTAGCCCTCACAGTTAAATTATAGATTCCATTTGGGATCGAAGTATATACAAATTCATATGGCGCAACAATGTCTACTCCCAAAACCGTAGTTCCATTCAAGAATTCTACTTTCGATATAGTACCGTCCTGATCAGTAGCTGATGCCTTTATAACCAAATTATAAGGAACGTTGAATGTAGCATTTGTAACTGGACTTGTAATTGAAACAATGGGAGGTTTATTTGGTAATAGTACAGTGATGGCAACGGCAATAGAAACCGAGGTGTTGCCAGAATTGTCAGTTGCCTTAGCAGTAATTTTGTATAAGTCAGCCAATAGTGTATTTATTGACAATGAATAAGGGGATGTCAAGTCTTCTCCTATTTTTACATCATCGGCAAAAAACTCTACTTTACTTATTGAACCATCTGCATCAGAAGCAGTTGCCGCAAAATTTATGGTAGCTGGCAACGTGAATTTGGCATTGTTCAAAGGAGAAGTCAAACTTACTATAGGAAGAATAGCTCCGCTGGATATTTTGAACCAATCCATCTCTAAATTGCTAGTAACTGCCTTGAAACGAAATACTTTTGTGCCTTTTGTCAAATCAAAGCTCCCCAAATTAAAAGTCGAAAATGTGTTATCATCAGTTGTTGGAGCAATATCAAACGTACCCAATAAGGTATTATCAGTATAAACTTCTAGTTTCTGAACCGTTTTTGCGGAAGTACTAAGATTGGCTTCCAATTTATATCTGCCATTATTTGGGATATTGACAGAGTATTTGATCCATTCGCCAGCTTTAAAATCTGCCACTACATAATTGGTGGCAGATTTAGCTTTTAAATCTACCATTTCCGCAGGGCGAATTTTCCAATGATCACTGTTGATAGACGTAGCGTTTGATATAACTAAGCCAACGTTTTCATAATAAGCTGCATTTTGTCCCCCATGATCGAAATGCTCTGCTTCGATAGTTGTATTTACCGCTCTTAAGGTACCTTTATAAGGCCTTGATTTTCCTTCTACAGCTGTCAAGGGTGCGTTAGTTGCCGTACTTATACTGAATTTCATACTTGCCCTGTTTGGCACAGTGCCAACCGCAACTAAATTGAAATACATTTCGCCTCCTACAAAAGCATAGGCACTAACGGTAGATGCAGCCAATTCAGTCAGATTAGCTACTTTTTTTACACTTGAGCTCACTATCAGCTCCTGTGGCATTCCTGAAAGTTTAAAATTAGCTCTGTCTCCATTGTTTACACGATCCCACCTGAAATTAAGCGGAAGTGGAATTTTATCGAAGAACCTAATCGTATTCTTCCTTTTGCCTCCGTCCAAAACCAAAGGAATATCGTTTGCTTCTACCGAAGTACTCGTTCGTAATTTTACATTTGCGATATGTCCATCCGAATGCTCATAACACATTCCTCCTACTTCTGATAGACCATTTGGCCATTCTAATTGTAGTCTTCCAAAATGTAGTTGAGTAGATTGGCCTTTAAAACCAGCCTGAATTGGTTTGAAATTAACATCGTCAGTTATAAAGGGATGCGCAGTTGTCATCCAATTATTTTTAGTTCCTGTTAGCGAACCGTCATTGTCTTGTACAAACGAAATGGTAGGAGTAAATTCATTCTCCTGATCAGGATTGTATATCGTGCAATTACTGAATGTGAGTCCTTCTGCATAATGGGGCAAATACTTATTTGCACCTCCAAATTGATTAAACACCGCTTGATCGGCTTTATCATAATTTACAAAATGACAATTACGAATTGTTTCTACTCCATCATAAAGTGAAGTAGCAAACTTCGACACTTCTGGACCAGTAATATTCTCGCTTCTACCCACAGCCAATCCATTCGAAAATGTACCATCAAACGTACTTATAAAGGCTCCGCGACCTTCGTCATCACCCACTTTAAACTCAGAAAATTCCATATTACTACCTCTAAACCAAATAGAGCGGTAGTTTTTGAAACCTGTGAAGTTGTTTATTTTCTGTCCAGTTTTGAAGTAGTGTACTGAAATCACTCTGGTTCTATCTGCATCATCCGCAAAGTCAAAATCCATTCCCACATAGCAAGCGTGCGCCCGATTGTTATCCATATTGCTAAGAGGTAAAAAAGGAATTTTATCTACATACGACCTAGCTGTTCCTCCTGGAGTACGTGCATAAGCATTCCAATATCCAGTGCCTGTACCGCAAACGGCATTGTTAGTAATGGTATTTGTAGGATTGCTTATCCAAATGGCAGATGGACCTTGAAGTCTATTTTGTTGAAGAAAAACATCACTGGGCAATAAAATTTTTCCAACTGGTGGCTGTTTTACCACGGCTACTAAATTGCGATCTATGGTATTACCAGTTTCATTTCCATCTTCTAAAAAGAGGGCATGGCCAATTGTATTGTAAACCACATTATCCTGAACTAAAGCATTATTGGTGGCGTGAACAGTGATGGCCCGGTTGAAACAATTCTTCACCACTGAATTCTTGATGTATTGCCCATTTACATCTCCAGCTACATGCCAGTGAAAAGGATAATGACCTCTAATTCCCAATTGTCCCATGCTACTCAATTCCACTCCTGATAAATTCACTTTAGAAGTAGACATAGCCATGATGTGTCCACCTAATTGTGAAGTTATGGAAGATGCATCGCCTTGTATTTTGATGTTCCTGCTTAACAAACCAACTTCAGCCCTTTCATCCAAAACCCAGGTTCTTGTTCCGTTTGAATACGTTTGAAGTTTTCCAAAATGCTGATAGGTAAGATTTTTGTCCAGCGTAATTCCTTTTTTATCCGTTGAAATACCGGTTATGATTCTAGTTTCGGTTTCATTGTAGTCAAAATTCTTGCCTTTTAATGTTGTTTCCATTCCTGTGCTGGTGATGAGTATTTCATCTCCAACTCTCCAGTCTACTGGTTCAGATAAAACAATCGCATTCTTGTTTGCTAAAACTGTTGCGTTCAACATCGTCCAAGATTTTCGTACTTCTCCATGAATTGAAACTTCTCCTCCTGACTCTGCCATCAATGACTTGTAATCATCTATATTCTCATTTATTTTAGTCAGATCATTTCCCTTCAAAACTAAAAGACCATTTTTTGTGTATCGATAATTGGGAACTCCCCATTCAAAATATCCATTGTTCATTGCCATGAGCAATTCAGTCGATATCTTGATGTCTTTCGAATAATCGACTACCAAAATTCCTTCTACATGAATTTCATTCACATCCACGTTCATGTCCAGCAAAACAGCAGAATTGGCTCCAATATGTGCTTGATTAGTGCTAGTTGGCACTTTGCCCCCCATCCAGGTATTTGGGTTAGACCATTTTTGTAAGGGAGCATAATTTCCTCCAACTGGTTTTGTAGGAAGTGTAGATGCCTTTGACATTATCATCTGAGCCTCAACGTTTACGCACAGGATTGTCATAATCAGTAATGCAAATGCGAAATTATTTTTGCGATTTTTCATATTTTTTATTTACGTATTTAGCTATTTATTAATTTGAATTTTTTCAAACACATTGTCTATTTGCAACAAATAGAATCCGTTTTTCAGATTTTGAACAGGAATCTCAAGGTCATTAGAAGATGTTTCTAAGTAGAAAACTTCTTGACCTAAACTTGAAGTTAATTTAACTTTATGCATCTGATTCGTGTGGGAAAATAAAACGTGTAATAAATCGATTGCAGGATTTGGGTAAAAATTCAGACCCAAATTCTCACCAGATTCGTCTTCTAAAGCGGTAATTATACCATAGTTGAACTTTACCTCTGCCAAAGAAAGCATTTTACCTTGCCCAACCAATTGAATTCTTACATAACGTCCAATCCTGTTAACATTAACGATATCAACCGATTTGGCAGACATAACTCCTCCAGTATACGTCCAAACCGAGTTGTCTTTTTCAAGAACTGTCGCATCATTTGAAGTAAATTCTTTGTCCGAAACAAATAATTTATAACCGTTCAAACGCTCTTTACAACAATCAACCCTGTTATATACTTCTATTGATTTGATATTTCGCTGGCTACCAATATCATAATACCACCATGGATTGGTTCCGTTTTCGGCAGTATGGGTAAATGTATTTAAATTACCATCGAGTGCTAAATAAGCCTCTTTTTGATATTCAGTTGTATTCTGAGCTGGCGAAGGAGGTGGAACAATGGCGGCTAAAGGATTTCTCAAGTACTTTTTAAAAGGCACTCCAAACCATTCCGTAGGTTTGTATGTAAAATCTTTAATCATAACAGGCCCTGCACTTGGATGAAAATCCCAGGCTGTCACATTTAGTTTGTTTCTTTCTATCCAATCCAGCATCCAGTCTGTCCAAGAAGGGTAGCCAAATGGCGCTTTGTGGACAGAATCTTGCCCCATTTCGCCTATTAAAATTGGGTGTTTACCAATTATATTTCCGACAAATTGGTCTCTTACAGTTTTATGCCAAGGGTAAATATGGCTCGAATACATTATTCCATTTCCGGCCGAATCTGATAAAGCATGCCCATTTACGATTCCTGACAAGTCTCCTGCCCAAGCTATTCCTCCTGCAACGATGATATTTTTAGCTCCTGTAACTCTTATTGTTTTCAAAAGGGCTTGCATTCCTTTTGATGTGACAGTTACAGTGGTTGTAGATTGGGGGAATTTGC
>JAYVIK010000108.1:0-4986 GCA_043770265.1 Flavobacterium sp.
TAAATCCTCCCATTCGGGGATACCGTGGGCAGCTTTGTCTCTTTTTTCACGGACCATCCAAAGCGTTTCATCGTGCCAATTGGTTCTTGGCTCGTCAGCTATAAATGTTTCTGCTAAGTCAGCGTGTTTTGGTGTCATAATCGTTTAGTTGGTATTCAACCCTGTCAGGGTTTTGAACCCTGACAGGGTTATGTTTTATATATTACTATTCAATATTTCGGCAATATGAATCGTCTTTATTTTGTTGCCTTGACGGTTTAAAATTCCTTCCAAATGCATCAAACAACTGGTATCAACGCCAGTAATATAATCTACATCATTTGCATCGTGTTCACTAATTCTGTCTTTACCCATTTTGACACTAACAGCTTCCTCAAACACACAAAATGTGCCGCCAAAGCCACAACATTCGTCATTTCGTTTGGGTTTTACCAATTGAATACCTTGCACCATACTCAGTAATTGCTCGGGCTTGGAGAAATAAGGTAAGACTCTTTCTGACATTGACGAAAGTCCCAACATTCTCTGTCCGTGGCAACTATTGTGCAATCCTACTTTAAACGGAAATTTAGATTTTAGATTTTCGATTTTCAAAATATCTACTAAAAACTCTGTTAATTCATAGACCGTATTTCTAATTTTTTCAGCTTCTAAAGGATGATTGTCATCGTGCAAATGTTCTTTTATGTGGAATACGCAGCTGCCAGATGGAGCCACAATATAATCGAAACCTGTAAAGTTTTTTACAAAATTAGCATCGCAGCCTTTGCTTAAACTGGCAAAACCGCTATTCGCCATCGGTTGACCACAACAGGTTTGTTCTAATGGGAAAGAAACATCGCAACCTAATTTCTCCAATAATTGCAAGCTGGCAATACCCACATTGGGATAGAACTGGTCGATATAACAAGGGATGAATAAAGCTACTCGCATTAGTTATTTAATTTTATAAAACCTCCGTCGATAGGATAATCGCAACCGGTGATAAAGCCGGATTCATCGCTACATAAGAATAGTGCTAACGCCGCTACTTCGTCGGGTTTTCCCATTCGTCCTATCGGTTGTGATTTGGATAATTTTTCGAACATTTCAGCTTCTTGGCCTGGATAATTTTTGGCAATAAAACCATCTACAAAAGGCGTATGAACTCGTGCTGGTGAAATAGAATTGCAACGAATATTTTCGCTCATATAATCTCTAGCTACCGATAAAGACATTGCCATTACTGCACCTTTGGCAGTAGAATAAGCAAATCGATCTGGTATGCCAACCCAAGCTGCAATTGAAGCCATATTGAGAATAACACCGCCATTTGATAAACGCAATTGCGGAATGGCAGCATACAAACAGTTGTAAGCTCCTTTGACATTTACACTCATAATACGATCGAAATCGGCCTCGGCTGTGGTGTCCGCTTTGCCAACGTGGGCAATACCTGCGTTGTTTACCAAAATATCAATGGCACCTATTTTTTCAAAAACGGCAACAACAGCTTCGTGACTCGCTACATTGCAGGCGTGCGAAACTACTTTACCGCCGTTAGCATTAATTTCTGAAACTGCTTCTTGAGCACTTTCTTCGGTTAATTCGATGATATGAACTTCGGCTCCTTGTTTGGCAAACAAAACCGAAATTGCCTTTCCTATTCCGCTGCCGCCACCAGTAACTACTGCTTTTTTATTTTGTAATGAAAACATTTTTTATAGGTTATAAGTTATGAGTTATAAGTTATACGTTCTGAGTTATGAATGAATTAATTGACAATAAAATTCGTAAATTCTAACTCATAACTCCTAACTATTAAAGTGACACTCCACGTTTCCAAGGAATAAAATCATCTTGATTCAACAACACTGCTTTTGGAGTGATTTCACCACTTGCGGCTTTGATGCAATAGTCTAAAATGGCTTCGCCCATTTCTTCGATGGTTTTTTCGCCACTAATCACAGGACCACAATCAATATCAATAATGTCGCTCATTTTATTTGCTAAAATAGAATTGGTAGCGACTTTGATAACAGGACAAACTGGGTTTCCTGTTGGTGTTCCCAAGCCCGTAGTAAATAAAATCAAGGTTGCCCCAGACGCCGCTTTACCAGTGGTTGCTTCAACATCATTTCCGGGTGTGCAAACTAAACTTAAGCCTGGTTTTGTTGCCAATTCGGTATAGTCCAAAACATCGACTACCGGCGAAGTTCCTCCTTTTTTGGCAGCACCAGCACTTTTTATCGCGTCAGTAATTAATCCATCTTTGATATTTCCAGGAGACGGATTCATATGAAAACCAGAACCCACTTTATGGGCCAAATCATCGTAAGAGCGCATTAAATCTATAAATTTTTTGGCTGATTCTTCTGTTTCGCAACGGTCAATTAAGTTTTGTTCTACGCCACATAATTCAGGGAATTCGGCAAGCAATACTTTTCCTCCCAAAGCTACCACTAAATCGGCAGTATAACCTACAGCGGGATTGGCAGAAACCCCACTAAAACCGTCACTGCCTCCACATTTTACGCCAATGCACAATTCACTTAAAGGTTGTGGAGTTCTTTCTAATTTGTTGATTTCAATGAGCCCTTCAAATGTTTTTTTGATGGCATCGGCTATTAATTGTTCTTCGCTTTGAGCGTTTTGTTGTTCGAAAACCAACAAAGGTTTATCAAATAATGGATTTTGTTTTAGGACATCATTTTGAAAATCTTGTACTTGAAGATGTTGACAACCCAAGCTTAACAACGTAATTCCAGCCACATTTGAATGGTTTGCATAGGATGCCAATAACGAACTAAGCGTTGCCGAATCTTGTCTAGTGCCGCCACAACCTCCTTGATGATTTAGGAATTTGATTCCATCAACATTTTTAAAAATCCGATTGGCTTTGGCTGTTGGTAATAAATCAAGAGCAACATTTTCTATATCCAATCCATTTTTATAAGCTTCTAAAAGTTGGTGGGTGTACTGTGTGTATTTATCGCTTACGGAATAACCCAACTCATTTTGCAAAGCTTCTTTAATGACATCAAGGTTACGGTTCTCGCAAAATACTGTTGGTACAAAAAGCCAGTAATTAGCTGTTCCTACACGACCATCATTTCTTTTATATCCGTTAAAAGTGCTGTTTTCGTATTTAGAAACATCCGGAACTTGCCAAGTATAATCCACCTGACGATAACCATAAGGTTCTGCAGCGTGTTTAAGATTATCGGTAGTCATTAAACTTCCTTTGGCAACATTAGATTGTACTTTCCCTACCAAAACACCATACATAAAAATTTCATCTCCAAGTTGAAAATCAGACATATAGAATTTATGTTTGGCTTTGATAGTATCTTGCATTTCGAAAGATTCATTTTCAAAAACAACAATCTTTCCTTTTTCTAAATCGGTTAAAGCCACCAAAACAGTATCGTTTGGATGTAATTTAACTACAATTTTTTTTAATTCGTTTTGTGACATTATTTTAAACTTTGAATTAGGCTTTGTCTGTTTTGTGTACGTTAAATGCGAATAATAAAATGACTAAAAAGCAAACCAACGGAACAACATATCCATATTGAATACTGGCCGTTTGATCTGATATTATCCCCAATATTGGCGGTAAAAATGCGCCCCCAACAATAGACATTACGATTAAGGAAGACCCAATTTTGGTATTGTGTCCTAGTCCATCAATTCCCATAGAGAATATAGTAGGGAACATGATGCTCATAAAAAAGGCTAGGGCTATCAAACAATAAACTACCATCATTCCTGATCCTGTAATGGCAATAATAGTAAGCGCGATATTTATAAAAGTATAGATGATTAACAATTTGCGCGGATTTATATATTGCATCAAAAAAGTTCCAAAAAAACGTCCTAACATAAATGCTAGTCCGAAAAACCCTAAATATTTAGCTGCTGAATCTTCATCAATTCCAGCCGAAGATGTTGCCATTTTAATAAAAAAACTACCTACACAAACTTGTGCTCCTACATAAAAAAATTGAGCCAAAATTCCCCATCGCAAACGCATCGATTTTAATGCTCCAGCAAAACTAGCTCCATCTTCTCCGTCCACATCCTCGTCTTTTACATCAGGCATATTGGTAAAATAAAAAACTACTGCTACTGCCAAAATAATCAATCCCAAAATGAGATAGGGCATTTTCACACTATCAGCTTCTGAAACCAAATAGGCATGTTTGATAGCTGGAGTCATAGCTTCTATTTGTGTTTGCGTGTAATTTTTGTCGGATAATATCATTGGACCAACAAATGCAGGCGCAATAAAAGCGGCCAATCCGTTAAAAGATTGCGAAAAATTTAAACGTTTGGTTGCTGATTCTGCGGGACCTAATATGGTAACATAAGGATTTGCGGCTGTTTCTAAGAAAGTAAGGCCACAAGCAATAATAAACAAAGCTCCTAAGAAATAAATGTATTGAAGTGAATTTGCTGCTGGCACAAAGAGTAATGAGCCAAATCCAAAAAGAATCAATCCAATCATAATTCCTGATTTATACCCGTATTTTCTCATGATATAACCTGCTGGCAAAGCCATTACAAAATAGGCGATAAAAACTGCTGAATCAACTAGGGAAGACTCTAAATCGGTAAGATTGAATGCTTTTCTTAAATGTGGAATTAAAATTGGATCTAGATTGTGGACGAATCCCCAGAAAAAGAATAAACTAGTGACCAATATAAATGGGAACAACCAGTTTTTAGTTTCAGTAGTAACAGTTTTGCTTTGAGGTTTGGATTGGGGAATTACAGCCATAGATTTATTATTAGTTAGTTTATTTTTATTTAATTTATTTTTTGCGATGCAAAGTATATTTAATTTACTATATTTATTAACTCGATATTATCCTTGTTTAATTATTATTTATCTCTATAAAAATGCAAATTGAAAAGACAAAAATAACTTCTTACCAGAACAGCTCTGTTTCTGTTATTTCCCGTGAAGAATCTTTTTTTCAAGCGCCTTTCCATTCGCACCCT
>JAYVIK010000109.1:0-14856 GCA_043770265.1 Flavobacterium sp.
AAAATTATTGGAAGAAATCAACAAACAAGCCCAAAAAAACAATAGAATTATCGACTGTTTATTGCAAATGTATATCGCCGAAGAAGAAAGTAAATTTGGACTTGATGAAGAAGAACTTAATGAAATTCTGGCTTCTGAAACATTCAAAGAATTGAAAAACATTCGAATAGTAGGACTAATGGGAATGGCGACTTTTACTGACAATCAAGAACAAATCAAAAAAGAATTCACTCATTTGAAATCGATTTTTGATAAACTGCAATCACTGAACACTAAAAACTGCCAACTGAATACTGTCTCAATGGGAATGTCCGGCGATTATCAACTCGCAATTGAATGCGGAAGTACGATGGTTCGAATAGGAAGTAGTATCTTTGGGGGACGGTAAATTTCAATGGCAATGGCAATGGCAATGGCAATTACAATAGCAATTTCAATGGCAATTTCAATGGCAATCGCAATTTCGATGAAAATGAAAAATTCAACAAATAATAAAAATTACAATGGAAGTTAACGAACCCAATTTTGATAAAATCTACAATTTTGAAGATCGTTTGGTTCGATTTGCGGGAGAATGTATTTTCTTTGTTAGAAAACTTGAAAAATCTTATGAAATTGAATACTATAAAAACCAATTGATAAGATCTTCTGGGAGTTCTTCATTAAATTATGGAGAAGCCCAAGGTACCATAACAGACAAAGATTTTGTTTTCAAAGTGTCGTTAACCGTAAAAGAATTGAAAGAATCAAGAAATTCATTAAAAGTTCTTGATTACATAAAAGCGGGAGATTCAGAAGAAAGAAAATGGCTTTTGACAGAAGTTGAACAACTTGTTGCAATCGCCTCAAAAATGATAAACAATAAAAAATAGTTCAATATCAATTTCAATGGCAATAAGTTTTCAATATCAATGGCAATGGCAATAACAATTTTCAATTTTTAAGAATTGACATTGCCATTGATTTTTGATATTGCCATTGTATAATTGCCATTGCCATTGATTTTTGAAATTGAAATTGAAAATGTACGCAATACTCGACATAGAAACCACCGGAGGACAATTCAACGAAGAAGGAATTACGGAAATCGCCATCTATAAATTTGACGGTCACGAAATCGTGGATCAATTCATCAGTTTGGTCAATCCCGAAATTCCGATTCAGCCGTTCGTGGTAAAATTAACAGGCATCAATAATGCCATGTTACAATCTGCTCCAAAGTTTTTTGAAGTAGCCAAACGCATTATCGAAATGACCAATGATAGCGTTCTTGTAGCCCACAATGCCGATTTTGATTACCGAATTCTTCGCACAGAATTTCGCCGTTTGGGATATGATTTTAATATAAAAACACTTTGTACCGTCGAATTATCCAAAAGATTATTGCCAGAACAACCCTCCCATAGCCTCGGAAAACTAGTTCGAGCATTAGGAATTCCAATGGCGGACAGACATCGTGCCAGTGGCGATGCATTGGCAACTGTAAAGTTGTTTAAAATGCTTTTGGACAAAGACTTGAACAAAGAAATCGTCAAAGAGCATATTAAATTTGAAATCCAAAAAGGAATTGCTCCCAAATTACTAGATATTGTAGAAAGTATCCCTTCTAGAACGGGAGTGTATTATATTCACGACGAAAAAGGAAAACTCATTTATATTGGCAAAAGCCAAAACATAAAAAAACGCATCAATCAGCATTTTACAGGAACTACAACCAAATGCAAAAAAATTCAAACCGAGGTTTATACCGTAACCTACGATGAAACTGGCAGCGAACTAATTGCTTTGCTGAAAGAAAGCGAGGAAATAAAAATCAACAAACCAATGCTAAATCGGGCGCAAAGAAAGAGTATTTTTCAGTTTGCACTATACGCTGAGAAAGATGAAAATGGTTATTTGAATTTAATTTTACAGAAAGCAGACGGTCGAAAAAAAGAAATTACCTCTTTTGCTTCTTTGCAAGAAGCCAAAAATGCCTTGTTCAGAATTACTGCTCACTACAATTTGTGCCAAAAATATACAGGATTATACATCACTAAAAATGAATGTTTTCAGTATAAAATAAAAGAGTGTGATGGCGCTTGTATTGGTAAAATTTTACCCGAAGAATATAACGAAAGAGTACAAGAGTTTATCGATAAAAACAGTTTTGAATCTACAAACATGATACTGGTTGACAGAGGTAGAAACAGCAGTGAACACAGTGCTGTTTTAATAGAAAACGGAATCTATAAAGGCTATGCTTTTTATGATTTGAATTACCAAATTACCCAAATCGACATCCTAAAAAACATTCTAATCCCAATGCAAAACAATCGCGATACTCGAAATATAATTCAGGCTTATATACGTAAAAGTAAAACCTTGAAAATAATTAAATTTTAGCTCTTTTGATTTAAGAATGAAGATTAACGATTTTTGATTTCAGATTTGATGAAGTACTTAATCACCATCGTGGGACCAACAGCCATAGGAAAAACTTCCTTAAGCATAGCTTTGGCACAACATTTCAACTGCGATATTATTTCTTGTGACAGCCGACAATTTTTCAAAGAAATGAGAATTGGCACCGCAGTTCCCACATCTGAAGAATTGGCAGGAGCTCAACATCATTTCATCCAAAATAAATCCATTTTTGAGAATTATAACGTTGGTGATTTCGAAAAAGAAGCCATTGCTAAACTTGACGAATTGTTCTTAACCAACGATTATGCTGTGATGGTTGGTGGCTCCGGTTTGTATGTTGACGCCGTTTTGAAAGGCTTTGACGATTTTCCCGAAATTGATGCTTCTGTTCGAGAAAAAGTCACTTCCAACTATGAAAAACAGGGAATCGAATACTTGCAAACCGAATTAGAAAAACGAGACCCCAATTATTTCGAAGTCGTTGCTAAAGAAAATCCACAACGAATGATGCGAGCATTAGAAGTTTGCATTGGAAGCGGAAAACCCTATTCTTCCTTTTTAAACCAAAAGAAAAATACTAGAAACTTCACTCCTATCCTCATTGGCTTGCAAGCCGAAAGAAGTGTAATTTATTATAGAATCAACCAGCGAGTTGACCTAATGATGAACGAAGGTTTATTGGCGGAAGCCAAAGAATTATTTCCTCACAAAGATTTAAACGCATTACAAACCGTTGGTTACAGAGAATTGTTCAGTTTTTTTGAGGGTGAAATTTCCTTAGAGTTTGCCATCGAAGAAATCAAGAAAAACACCCGACGATTTGCCAAACGCCAACTCACTTGGTTCAAAAGAAATGAAAACACAAAGTGGTTTGATTATTTGACGGATAGAGAAGAAATTATTAAAAATATCAATGAAAATGGCAATGACAATGGCAATTCTTAAATCTAAATTTTAAATGCTAAAACCCATTTCAATAATTCACAAGTACAAACCTCTAACCTCTAACTTTTAACCTCTAACTTCAACTATGCCCATTTCACCAAATTTCACCTCTATTTTCAGTAAAGATTGGGAGATAAATTTCACCCAATGCCTTCCTAATGGTTTTTTAAAATACACCGATTTATGCAACATTTTACAATTGACTGCAGCAGCACATTCGGAAGTAGGTGGCATAAGTTTTTCGGATATGCAGGAATTCAATCAAGCTTGGGTTTTGAGTAGAATGCGGGTTGAAATTGCGGAATTACCCAAATGGAAAGACATTGTAACTGTAAAAACTTGGATTAACACACTCGAAAATTCTCGTTCTGTTCGTGCCTTGGAATTGCACGTAAACGGAAAAAAAATGGTGGGTTGCGAAACTTTTTGGGCGGTTTTCAATACTAAAATCAGGCGACCGGAAGCATTGGCTTTGCCATTCGAACATTTCGAATTATATCCTGAACAGAAAGCAACACAAAATACTTTTTCCAAAATTAACGTCGGTAACGAAACAGAAATGGTGTTCGAAAAAATTGTTGCTATCTCTGATTTAGATATTGTCAATCATGTAAATAACGTGAAATATCTAGAATGGTGTCTGGATTTTGTGGATGTGAAATTGATTTTAAATCAAAAAATAGAAAGTTTTGAAATGAATTTTATGAAAGAACTATCATTGAAAGAGAAAGTTATAATTCACGAAAACGTGAATAATAAATCTAAAATTTTTAGTATCACCAAAGAAGATAAAACTTGTTTTGCCTTGCAGTTGAACTTGAAATAAACAAAAAAAAGCTCCGATTTCTCGAAGCCTTTATTATCTTTTTAAAAAAATTATTTTTTCACAACTAATCTAAATCCTTCACCGTGAATGTTGAGGATTTCCACATTTGGATCTAGTTTGAGGTATTTTCTCAACTTGGCAATATACACGTCCATACTTCTGGAAGTGAAATAGTTGTCATCTCTCCAGATTTTAGTCAACGCTAATTCTCTTGGCATCAAATCGTTTTCATGAAGAATCAACATTTTCAACAATTCGTTTTCTTTTGGAGATAATTTCACTGGTTCTTCATCGTTTATAGACAAAAATCGAAGTTTAGAATTCAAATGAAATTTCCCCACATTAAATTCAAACTGAACTGGTTCTGCCTGAGTTGTAGATGATTTTCTTTGAATGATAGCTCTAATTTTCATCAGCAAAACCTCAGAATCAAAGGGTTTGTTCAAATAATCATCAGCACCTGCTTTGTATCCTTTTAGCACATCTTCTTTCATAGATTTAGCAGTTAGGAAAATGATGGGCACTTCCTGATTTTTTTCTCTAATCTCTTTGGCTAAAGTATAACCGTCTTTATAAGGCATCATGACATCCAAAATACACAAATCGTAATTGTCTTTTTTGAACTTTTCAAAGCCTTCCATTCCGTTTTTGGCCAAAATGACATCAAAGTCATTTAGCATCAAATAATCTTTTAGAACAGCCCCAAAATTGAGATCGTCTTCCACTAAAAGTATTCTTTTATTTACATTTTCCATATCTTAATTTATTAATGGTATTTTTATTATGAAGGTACTCCCTTTTCCCTTTTCACTTTCTACATAAATTTGACCGTTGTGGTCGTCAATAATTTTCTTTACATACGCTAATCCTAGTCCGTGACCTTTAACATCGTGTAAATCCCCTGTGTGCTCTCGATAGAATTTCTCAAAAACTCTTTTTTGAGCTACTTTACTCATCCCTATTCCATTATCTTTAATCTTTATGATCAAAAATTCTTTTACATTTTCAGTAAAAATGTCAATTTTAGGAATATTAGGAGAATACTTAATGGCATTTTCCAAAATATTCACAAATACATTAATAAAATGAACTTCATTCAACAAAACATTTGTTCTTTCCGCTTTGAAATGTTTGGTAATTGTACCTTGTCTGTCTTCTAAAATTAAATTTACATGCTCGGTAGCATCTTCTATAACTTCTTGAATATTAACAGTTTCCTTGCTAATGTCCAATTCTTTTTTCTCTAATTTTGAAATTCGCAACACATTTTCAACTTGAGCATGCATCCGTTTATTTTCATCTTTTATCATTTGGAGGTATTTGAGAACCATAGTCTCATTTCCAATAATTTTTGGATTTTTTATAGCATCCAAAGCTAAATTTATAGTTGCTATTGGCGTTTTAAATTCATGAGTCATATTATTAATGAAATCCGATTTAATTTCAGAAATATGACGCTGACGAATTAACTGATTCAATGCGCTACTGTAAGCAATAATAATAATAAGCGTAAAAATGATGGACAATAATGTTATTCCAACCAAATCGGAAAGCAAAAATTTCTTTTTATTGGGAAATGAAACCAATAATTGATATTTGTTATTTCCTTCGTTGTCCGAAAATATTGGAATAGAATAAGTATTGTTTTCATTGTAAACAAACCCATCCGATTTTACTTTCGTTGCTAAACCACTGCTAAAAACTCCAAATTCAAATTTTGTATTAACACCGTATTTTACTAATTCTTTCTTCAACAACTTTTGCAAATCTTCCTTCGAAACTCTTTCTTGTATAGGCATTGTGGAGGCAATATCTTTAAAAAAAATTTCAAACTGTGCTTTATCTAAAACACCTAAACTTCCCGATTTTTCAATTTTAACATCAGGTGTCAAATCTTGCTGAACACTTGAATTGTCAATTTTGTTATTGTTGTAAACTTCGGTAACTCGTTTGGCATTAAAGCTTTTTAATTTTACACTATCTAATTTTTTTCCAAAAATGGAAGCAGAAATATCAAAATCTTCTTGCTTTAAAACACTCGAATAAACTGTTGTTGTATTATTCTGGTGATCCTTTTGAATGTAATAAAACTCTAACAAATCTACTTTTTGCGGTATTTTTCCAATGCTGTCTTTTAGCTTATTATATTTATCAAAAAAACTATAAGCTTCTTGTTCTTGCAACTTATCTGCAATAGTTCCTATAACTGATTTGACATGAAATTTAAATTGCTCGTCATTATTTTCTAATGAGGTATTAAACCAATATACTTGTACCAAAATTATCCCTATCAAGGATAAACTCATCAATAAAACCAGTATTCTAAAAAATAATTTATTCATCGATACAAAATTAGTATTTTAACAATATAAATAATAATAATTTAACCAAAGATTAACAGCGTTGATTCTGATTATTGAATCTTCAAAATTTTAAGAATTTTTTCGATTTCAATTTTGGTTGTTTCGGAATTACTATTTTCGATAACAAAATCACTTTTAGCAATGCGTTGTTCATCATTCCACTGCGCGTTCATTCGTTTTAAAACGTGCTCTCGTGTTGTTTTATCACGAAGAATTACTCGCTCAATCCTTGATTCTATTGGAGCTGTAACCGTTATTACAAAATCGCAATTCTCATAACTCCCACTTTCAAATAAAATGGCGGCTTCATAAATAACAAACGGAGTGTTTTTTTGATTCAAAACCCAATCTTGAAAATGTTTTCTAACGGCTGGGTGAATAATGGCATTCAATTGTTTTAGTTTCTCGGGTTCGCTAAATACAATTTTAGATAGTTTTTCACGATTTAAAATAGCATCATCAAAAATAGATTCTCCAAACGCTTTTCTAATAGCCTCTATAATCTCTTCCGATTGCATGATTTTTCTGGCTTCATCATCAGCAATATAGACGGGGATATTTGCCTTCATAAAATGATTGGCGATAGTGGTTTTCCCACTGCCGATGCCTCCTGTTAATCCAATTATTTTTGTCATTTTATTTTTTAAAAAACAACTCCGGAAATGCGTCTTGCGGTTTTTGATTCAGAATAATGACTTTGATAAAGGATTCTATAAACCCTGTTCCGTAGCCATAAAATTGTTTCCAAACTGCCTTGATGGATAACAATCCTACTTTGAAACTTTTATTTTTATAGGTAGATACCAAAAAAATCATCAAAAAATACCCAAAATACAATTGAAGCAATATATCGTACGTGAAAATCAACAAAATCACTGCAAAAAGCAGACCAACTATAAAAAACGATGGAAAGAAAAAAGTAATCTTGTTGTATTGAGGATACCAACTATTGAGGATTGGTCTGGCTTTACCAAATTTATTGACCTGAACTGTAAATCTTTCCCAGTCAATTCTTCGTTTATGATAAACAAAAGCTTTGGGAAAAAGTTTGGTTTCAAAACCTAAATTCCACAAGCGAATGGCTAAATCAGGATCTTCACCAGGATGAATATCCCCAAAACCATTCGATGCTTCAAAAGCTTTTCGGGACAATCCCATATTGAAACTTCGAGGTTGAAATTTATCTATTTTCTCAGAACCACCACGAATTCCGCCAGTAGTTAGAAAAGAAGTCATCGCAAAATTGATAGCTTTTTGAATATCCGAAAAACTATCTAAAGCCGCATCAGGTCCGCCAAAACAATCGACATAATTTTCTTTTAGCGCCTTAGCAACTTCAGTCAAATAGCATTTAGGAATAATACAATCCGAATCGAAAATGATAAAATAGTCGCCTTTGGCTTTTTTCATTCCGTAATTTCTAGAATCGCCAGGCCCTGAATTTTCTTTGAAAGAATATGATAAATGCAGTTTTCCTGCATATTTTCGCACCACATCATCACATCGCAAAGTAGAACCGTCCTCTACTATCACCACTTCAAAATTATCAGTATAATCTTGTTGTGATAAACTTTCTAGCAGTTCATCCACTTCATCTGGTCGATTGTAAACGGGTATGATTAAAGAAAACAACATGTTCTTGAATTATTTTTAACAAAGATAAACTTTTATCCACAAAAAAATGGATAGCGCTTTCTTGACTTGTATTGCCTGCACAACTTTATGGGCAAAGAGTGCACCCGAACTTTTGCTAACTGACGAAGTAATCCTACGCTATCTGTTGAGGAAATATCTGCGACGTCTGGGAAGGGTTGTTGCATTCTCGACATTCATTTATTTAATGTCCACTTTTAAACTTAATATGAAATGTAGACCCTTTGCCCAAACTACTTTCGATGTCAATCTGTCCTCCGTTTAGTTTCATGAACTCGTAACTCAACATAAGACCCAACCCAGTACCCTTTTCTCCATCTGTCCCATTGATGCTTTGTTTTTTACTAATAGAGAATAATTCTCTTTTATATTCATCAGAAATCCCTACTCCGCTGTCTGAAACGGATATTTGAACTAGTCCGTCTGGTAATGATTTAGCCGTCAAACTTACAAAACCGTTCTTATGAGTGAACTTAATAGCATTGTTTACAAGATTTCTAATTACGAATTCTATTTGATTTTTGTCACCAATTATGGAGAGAGAGTCATCTACCGAGAAACTTACATTTATTCCCTTTTCTAATGCTACCTTTTGATAAACGTCAAATATGTTTGAGGTAATGTCTTTTACTTTTATGGTCTCTTCATTGAATTGGGATTCCCCCATTTGTACCGTCGCCCAAGTGATTAGATTGTCGGCCATTTTAATTGTACTGTCAACTGAGTCGCTAAGTTGCTTGCTCATAGTCAGAATATCATCCTTGTCAAGACTGTCAAAATGATCAATTAACAAAGTGGAGAACGACTTCAAAGAACAAAGGGGGCTTTTTAAGTCATGAGCTACAATACTAAAAAATTTATCCTTAGTAGCATTAAGTTTTTCTAGTTGATGACTTTGTTCTGCAATTACTTGAATATTGCTTGTTAGCTCTGTATTTACTTTTGAGAGTTGCGTCAACAATTCCTCAGATTTTTTTTTAGCGTTCATTAATTCCATCTCGTACTGCTTACGCTGAGTGATGTCGAGCACAATAAATTGAATATAGTTGTGCTGCTTCTCATTGTCACTTTGCTTAATTGCATTGACAAGCACTGGAAAGCGAGTTTCATCCTTTCTAATAAAATCAAAATTAATTTGGCTAACCTCTCCTTGCATATTCAGCAATGGAGCAAAATGCGTTTCGTAGTAAATTTTACCTCCTATGGAAAGAAAGTCTTCGAATCTTTTATTTTCAATGATTTCTTTACGAGAATAACCAGTGAATGTCAAGAAAGTATCATTTACATCTATAATGGTACCATCCTCCATGGTATATAAATAGCCACAAGGTGAATTATGATATAAGGTTTTGAAATCTAATTCCATATATTATTTGTTAACTAGCATTAGCCTTTGAAGTCATTTCTGCTTGTGCCGGATGTAGGCTGTTATGCCATCGTTGTTTTTTTCTGTCCTGATGTATTTGTCCAATTCATAATTATTTCGGTGTACCATATTATTTTTTTTTAAGGCAATTAACATTGGTCGTTATAAACAGTACTTAAAAATAAAATAGAGCAGTTTAAAAAATAATTTATTCCAAATTGATTTGTAAAAATATTTTGTTGTGTATTGAGAGCACTTAAAGTGTTTTAACTATTTCTATCAATTTTTCTTTGGTAATGGGTTTAATAATGAAATCGGTAACAGCACTTATGCTTTTAGCCCTGACAATATCAAACGGAGATACGGAAGATGAAACAATATAAATAGTTATTTGCCTACTAATATTCGGCAAAAGTAAAAGGTACTCTTCAAGAAATTCCCACCCATCCATTATGGGCATTGAAAGGTCAAGAAGGATGATTTCAGGGAGGGAAGCTGGATTGTCAATGTTTTCCTTTAAGAAATTTATGGCTTCTAATCCGTTTCCAAAAACCTTAATCAAGTTAATAAGATTCGTCTGCTGGATGACTTTTTTGGTGAGGAAAACAAAGATTTGATCATCGTCAATAATTGATAGTGTTCGCATCGTGTTCATAAGTTTTATGATTTAAATTTAATAAAGAATGTGCTGCCTTTGTCGAGGACGCTTTCAGCCCATATTTTCCCACCCATTGCCTCCACTTGTGTTTTTGTGATGAACAATCCGAATCCCTTTGCATCGGGATGCGCATGAAATGTTTTTCTTATTTTGAAAAGTTTATCTTTATTCCTTGCTAAGTCTATCCCCAAACCATTATCGGCAATTGACAATACAATGTCGCCATTTATTTTTTCGGTTATAATTTTAATAACAGGATTTCTATCGGATGATTTATATCTTAATGCGTTGCTAATAAGATTTGTAAAAATACTGTCCAAATATTGCTGTGGAAAAGATATTTCAAAAATATCATTAAAATTTATTTGTATATCGGCGTTGTACAATTTAATCTGGGATTCAAATCCAATAAGAACACTTTCTAAGCAGTCTTTTAGAATTATATTTTCAGTTTTAACTTCACGATCTTGCCTTACTTGAAGAGATTCCACTAATTCGTTAAAGACTTCATTTAAATGGCTGATTACAGTTTTAATTTTTCCAAACATTTCTTTACTTTCCTCTTCATCTTTGCTGAATTCAATATAATCAACCAATAAACTTATATTTACAAGTGGCGCTCTTAAATTATGAGAAACAATGTTACAGAAATCGATGAGTTGTGTATTTGCAATTCCCAATTCCGAGGCTCGCTTTTCTTTCTCTTCATTTTGAAATGCAAGTTCTATATTTGCAATTGCTAGTTCCGAAGCTTGCTTTTCTTTTTCTTGATTTTGGAATATCAGTTCTTTATTTACTTTTGCGAGTTGCGTCAACAATTCCTCAGATTTTTTTTTAGCGTTCATTAATTCCGTCTCGTACTCCTTACGCTGTGTGATGTCTAGCACAATAAATTGAATATAGTTGTGCTGTTTCTCATCGGCACTTTGCTTAATTGCATTGATAAGTACCGGCAAGCGAGTTTCATCCTTTCTAATAAAATCAAAATTTATTTGGCTGACCTCACCGTGCATATTCAGCAATGGAGCAAAATGCGTTTCATAGTAAATTTTACCTCCTATGGAAAGAAAGTCTTCAAATCTTTTGTTTTCAATGATTTCTTTGCGAGAATAACCAGTGAATTCTAAGAAAGTATCATTCACATGTATCAGGGTGCCATCCTCCATGGTATATAAATAGCCACAAGGTGCATGATGATATAAGGTTTTAAAATCTAATTCCATACATTATTTGTTACCTAGCACTCAAGAATTTCTTTATGCTCTGAATGGTTTCTTCTGGTTCGCTCAAATGTGGACAATGTCCTCTTGCTTTCAGTAGGGTTATTTGACTGTCTTTAATGTGTTGTTGTACATAGTTGCCCACATGTAACGGGGCTATCACATCTGACGAAGACTGAAGGATTAGGGTAGGTACTGTTATATTTTCTAAATCCACTCGATTATCTCCTAAAAAAGTTACGCGCGCAAAATGTTTGGCAATTTCGGGATTATTGCGGCAAAAACTATTTTTTAATTCTTGTGCTAATTCTGGCCGCTCAGGATTTCCCATAATCACAGGGGTAATGGCACTCGACCATCCTAGATAATTAGAATCGAGGGCTTCCACCAATTCATCTATACTTTCTTTCGAAAAACCCCCATCATACGAATGGTCACTGATGTACCGAGGAGAGGGACCAATCATGATGATGCAATCAAATACAGCAGGATTTTTTATGGAAGCTAGTGCACCTATCATAGCACTTACAGAATGTCCGACCAAGACGACATCTTTTAAGCCTAGTTCCTCAATAAGACCAATAATATCGTCTGCGTGTGCTTGGAGGGAATTGTATTTGTCAAAATCGTATGCATCAAGATCAGAGTGGCCTGAACCCACCAAATCAATAAGTACAATTTTATAAGAAGTTTCAAATGCAGGGGTAATAAATCGCCACATGTTTTGGTCGCAACCATAACCGTGAACGAATAAAATTGTCTTTTTTCCTTTCCCTAGAATCTGGACATTGTGCTTTTTCTCTGATTTTGTCATAAATTAACAGTTGTTTGATACATGTCAAAAGTAAGCAAAATTATCATGCAACTCATCTATCATACTATATATTTTACTTAAGCCATTATCCCTACTCGCTTATAATCCTAAAACCCTACCCACAACGATTTGCCATTGATACTTTATTTTAATTATTTGCTTTTGTCGCCTCGTAGGTTTCCTATTGCAATGGGTATGAAGGCTGTAAACTTCGAACAGTAACGGGTGAGTCGGAGACATTCGCACAGCGCACCCTACTATCATTAAGGTATTGCTTTTAAGGAAGACTTCGTGCAGATGGGATATCCGAAAAACTATCTAAAGCCGCATCAGGTCCCCAAAACAATCAACATAGTTTTCATTTAGCGCTGTAGCTACTTCGGTCAAATAGCTTTTTGGAATAATACAATCCGAATCGAAAATGATAAAATAATCGCCTTTGGCTTTTTTCAATCCATAATTTCTAGAATCTCCAAGTCCTGAATTTTCCTTAAAAGAATAGGAAAAGTGCAGTTTTCCTGCATATTTTCGCACCACATCATCACATCTCATCGAAGAACCATCTTCTACAATTACCACTTCAAAATTATCAGTATAACCTTGTTGTGAAAAACTTTCTAGCAGTTCATCCACTTCATCTGGTCGATTGTAAACGGGTATGATTAAAGCAAACAACATACTCTTGGATTAAAATTTATGAAATTAGCATTTATTTTTTGCAAAGATTTACTTTATCAATGCTGGATTCAATACTCAAACGCAAATTTTAGTTAATAGATTTGGCTTATTTTTAATAAATTTAGATGTAGAAAATTATTTTTTTCAAAGATTATTTTTTTGATTTTGAGTATGAAATAATTTAAGACAAATATCATAAAAATACAATTCACTAAAAACATCAATACGATTTTACTTTTAAACACAAAATTGAAGATATCGATTTTAACACATTGCCTAACCTTTTTTGCAGAAAATATGTAAAAAAATATTCTGATTTTCTGAATTTCCAAATCATCAAATTTTCTATTCACCAAATAAAATCATACTTTAGCATTCTGAAAATTGATACTAAAATGATTAGCGAAAAACAATTTAACAACGAACTACAACTCATAATTCAAAATGCCATTAGAGAAGATGTCGGCGATGGCGACCACAGTTCTTTGGCATGCATTCCGTCTTCGGCAACAGGAAAAGCAAAACTTATAGTCAAAGACGATGGCATTATTGCTGGCGTGGCTTTCGCCAAAATGATTTTCGAATATGTTGACAAGAATCTAAAAGTAGAAACATTTATCACAGATGGAACTCCTGTAAAATATGGCGATGTAGTGTTTCATGTTTCAGGAAGTTCTCAGTCTATCCTAAAATCTGAAAGATTAGTACTCAACTCCATGCAAAGAATGAGCGCCATAGCCACAAAAACCAAAAGCTATGTCGATTTGCTAGAAGGTACAAAAACACAGATTCTGGATACGCGCAAAACCACACCTAGTTTCCGAGCTTGCGAAAAATGGGCAGTAAAAATAGGCGGAGGCGAAAACCACCGTTTTGCATTGTACGATATGATAATGCTTAAGGATAATCATATCGATTTTGCAGGTGGAATTACCTTGGCAATCAACAAAACCAAAGCGTATCTCAAAGAAAACAATCTCGATTTAAAAATCATTGTCGAGGCTAGAGATTTAGATGAAATCAAAGAAATTCTTAAAAGCGATGGCATTTATAGAATCCTAATCGACAATCTAGATTTTGAAGACACCAAAAAAGCAGTAGCTTTAATCGGCGATCAATGCCAAACAGAATCTTCTGGAAATATCAACGAAAATACCATTCGCAGTTATGCTGAATGTGGAGTTGACTACATTTCGTCGGGAGCATTGACGCATTCTATTTACAATATGGATTTGAGCTTGAAAGCTTTTTAAATTCAAGTAAAAAATGAGTAAAGAAATAGAGGAAAGAATAGAAAAAATTCCAATACTGCGTAACATAATTCGTCCTCTAAAACGGATTAAACTTCCGTGGTTGGCGGGATTATCTTTTTATGATTTAATGGAATTGTATATCCTAGGTATTTTAGAAGGCGGTTTGACATACCATGCCAGTGCCATTGCTTTTAGTTTTTTTATGGCATTGTTTCCTTTTGCGTTATTTATTTTGAATCTAATTCCCTACATACCAATCGAAGGATTTCAAGATGATTTCCTTCAATTTGTCAAAGATGGAGTACCACCAAACACTTATGACGCTATTTATAAAATCATTAGTGACATCCTTAATAATAGTCATTCAGGATTGTTATCCACAGGTTTTTTGCTGTCCATATTTCTTATGGCTAATGGATTGGCTGGCATTTTGGGTGGTTTCGAATCATCCAAGCATGTGACTATCAAAAGAGGATTTATTAATCAATATTTAGTTGCACTGGGAATGTCACTAGTACTTTCATTTTTATTATTAGCAACTATAGCTATAATTGTAGTTTTTGAAGTTTTTATTCCACAAACAATTATCCAAGATGTATTAAGCGATCGGATTCCACTTATTATTTTAGGCCGGTATGCTTTTGTAATTTTGATGATTTTGCTCACAAACTCTA
>JAYVIK010000110.1:0-42229 GCA_043770265.1 Flavobacterium sp.
CCATTTTTCTTTATTGGTTTTTATAAATGCAATTTCTCTCATCGAGTGCTAAAATAAGAAATATGTCAGAGTTATCTATAAACACAACACAAAATGTTAGAATAAATTTTAATGCAGCCTCAGTGGGTGAGAGAATGTTTGCTAGTTTATTGGATTTATTCATAAAAGCCGCCTATATTATTGTTATTGCCTATATTTTTTTCTATTTGTTAGGTGTCTCAAGAATTATGGATCGAACGGATATGTGGTCAGGTATGGCCATTATAATATTGTTTTTCTTCCCGGTCCTAATTTATTCCGTGACGCTTGAAAGTATTTTTGAGGGACAAACCATTGGAAAAAAATTATTAAAAATAAAAGTCGTAAAAATTGACGGTTATCAAGCCAGTTTTGGCGATTACCTCATTCGTTGGCTTTTTAGGATTGTCGAAAACAATTTGATGGGCGGATTAATCGGTTTAGTGGCAATGATAGTCAATAGCAAAACCCAACGAATGGGCGATATGGCTGCGGGAACAGCTGTGATCACATTAAAAAACGACATTACAATTAATAGTACAATTCTCGAAGAAATTGGAGATGCTTATGTCCCCATTTATCCTTTGGTAATCAAACTTTCGGACAACGATATGCGAATTATTAAAGACACTTTCGTGATAGCCGAAAAGAGTAACGATGCTGAAACCATTCATAAATTGACTAAAAAAATCGAAAGTGTAACCGGCATAAAAAATCAATCGGGAAATCAAATTGATTTTATAAAGACCATTTTAAAAGATTACAATTTTTACACCCGAAATATGTGATTTGAAGTCGGAGTTCAAAATTTTGTACTTCCCTGATATAGGTTGACCACAAAAGTCAATTTATATGAATGCAAATTTAAAAGAAATTAGGAAACACCGAGTCTATTCGGAAGAATTTAAAAAAGAACTTGTAAATTTTTACGAAAGTGGAAAGTATAGTGTTCTACAATTAGAACGACTTTACGGAGTAAATAATGTTACAATCTACAATTGGATTTATAAATTCTCTACCTTTAATGAAAAAGGAATTAGAGTTGTAGAGATGAAAAATAGTAATATTGATAAGCTAAAACAGTTAGAACTTAAGATAAAAGAACTTGAGCAAGCTGTTGGTCAGAAGCAAATAAAAATTGATTATCTCGAAAAGATGATTGATTTAGCTAAAGATGAATTTAGCATAGACATAAAAAAAAACTTCAACACCCCACAATCAGTTGGTTCGTTGAAAACCAGAAAGAAATAGTTTTTTCTTTAAATCGCCTTTATGAAGCATTAGAAATAAGCAAACAGGCTGTAAATCAGTATTCAAAAAGGCAAATTGCTTTTGAAAAAAAGATAGAATGTCTGATTTTAGAAGCGGAAGAACTACGAGAGGAACATCCTGGTTGTGGGGTTGAGAAAATGTATTACGCATTGCGACCTAATTTTATAGGAAGAGATAGATTTATTGCACTGTTTATGGATTTAGGGTTTAGAATAAAAAGGCATAAAAATTATAGGAAAACAACATTTTCTGTAAAAGTATATTTTCCAAATTTAATAAAGTCAATGTCTGTTTACGCTCCTTCAATGATATGGCAATCAGATATAACCTATATCTATGTAGGAGAAAGATTTTATTACGCAGTGTTTATAATAGATGTTTATACAAAGAAAATAGTTGGGCATCAATTGTCTAATCATATGAGAGCTACAGCTAATGTAAAGGCAATGCAAAAAGCATTAGAGAATAATGAAGCTCCAATGGTACACCATTCGGATAGAGGTAGTCAGTATATATATAATGAATATATCACTCTTCTTAAGGAAAGTGGATGCGAAATTAGTATGGCATTGTCAGGACAGGACAATGCATATGCGGAAAGGATTAACAGAACAATAAAAGAAGAGTATATAGATCACTGGAAACCTAAAACGTTTGAACAATTAAAAAAGGATGTAGATAGAGCTGTGGAACATTACAATTATAAGAGACCTCATAACAACATCGGAGATTAAGCCCAGTTGATTTTGAAAATAATTGGTTCAATAATAATCTTTTTCATAAGCCTATTATTACTATTTTTGATAATGAGAAATTAATAGAAATCGGTCAACCTTAATTAGGGAAGTGCAGTTAGAAGTGAAGAGGGAAGTATGCAAAATGAATTGCTTAGTTTTACAAAGTCAAAATCAAAATAATGAAGAATTATATTGTCCGACCCTATTTAAAAAACGATTTTGAGAATTGGAATGTTTTTATTGGCCAAGCCAAAAATGCTACTTTCCTATTTCATCGTGATTTTATGGAATATCATTCTGATCGATTTCAGGATTATTCTTTGATTGTTTTGGACGGCGAAAAATGGGTAGCCGTGCTTCCTGCGAATATTGTAGGCAACGAAGTTTTCTCGCATCAAGGCTTGTCTTATGGTGGATTGGTTTATAACGAGAAGCTAAAATTGGCTTCGGTTCTAGCCATTTTCAAAAGTGTATTGTCTTTTTTGAATGCCAATAAAATGGAGAAATTATTAGTAAAATTGATTCCTTCCATTTATCATAAAAAGCCTTCAGAAGAATTAAATTATGCTTTGTTTTTGGCGGAAGGCCAATTAACGAGAAGAGATACCTTGGCTGTTTTGGATTTGACAAAGAAAAATATTTTATCAAAAGATAGAAAAAATGGAGTTAAAAAAGGGATTGAAAATAACTTTGAAATTAAGGAAGAAAATGATTTTGAGGAATTTTGGAATAAAATATTAATTCCGAATTTAGCCAAAAAACACCAAGCCAAACCAGTACATTATTTGGAAGAAATAATAAAATTGAAGGCTTTATTTCCTGAAAATATAAGACAATTTAATGTTTATCAAAACGGAATTATAGTTGCAGGAACTACTATTTTTGAAACTTCAACTGTTGCTCACAGTCAATATATTTCAGGTATAGAAGATAAAAATGATATGGGCAGTCTTGATTTTTTGCACTATCATTTATTGACAGAGGTTTTTAAAGATAAACGATTCTTTGATTTTGGAATTTCTAACGAAAATCAAGGTAGAAACTTAAATAATGGCTTGTCTTATTGGAAAGAAAGTTTTGGCGCGAGTACAATTGTTCACGATTTTTATGAAGTGGAAACTTCAAATTATACCAAACTTGAAAATATTTTAAAGTAATTTTCATTATTATGCATTACAAAAGTTTAATTTCCAGCATAGACGAAACACACCAAACCTTGCAGCAAAGTGCGGTAAAGGCTGTAAATAGTCACATCACCTTGCGAAATTGGCTTATAGGATATTACATTGTAGAATTTGAACAAAACGGAGAAGATAGAGCCCAATATGGGGCGAAATTGTTAAAAGAATTGGCGAATAGTCTTAAAATAAAAGGGCTTTCTGCACCTGAACTTTCTCGTTGCAGACAGTTTTTTAATACGTACTGTTTGTTTATAGATTTTTTAATTTTTTTACCTGCTTATGATAAAATTAAAAGCAAAATCAATTCAGATAAAATTCTTGGGTCACTGACCCAACAATTCGAGTTAGAGATTCTTGGGTCAGTGACCCAAAAATCAAAAAAACCAATTCGGGGGTCAGTAAGCTCCGAATTGCAACAGTCTGAAATCAAAGAAGACGAAACCTATTATACTCAAATTTTCACACAAATATCATACACGCATTTTGTAGAATTAATAAAAATAAAAGAACCAACAAAACGCAAATTCTACGAGTTATCAATCATAAAAAACACTCTTTCAGTTCGGGAATTGGAACGACAAATAGCCACACTAACCTATGAAAGAGTGGGTTTATCAGCAAATGCTGATTTGGCATTCCAAGAATTAAAAAACAAAATAGTTCCAGAAACAACAGACGACGCAATAAAATCAATTTACTTTTTTGATTTTCTAAATTTACCAAACGCGCATCTTGTTCAGGAAAGCCAATTGGAAGAAGCGTTAATAAACCATCTGGAAAAATTTATAATCGAACTCGGTAACGGTTTTTGTTTTGAAGCCCGTCAGAAAAGAATATTGATTGATGACGAATATTGTTTTGTGGATTTAGTTTTTTATCACAGATTGCTAAAATGCCATATTCTTATTGAATTGAAAGTAGATAAATTCAAACACGAACACCTGTCGCAACTCAATAGTTATGTGGGATATTATAATGATCAAGTAAAACAAATAGATGATAGTCCGACAATCGGAATTTTGCTTTGCACCGAAAAAGGAAATAAAATGGTCGAATATGCGTTGGCTGGAATGGAAGAAAAATTATTTGTGAGTAAATATCTAGTGCAATTGCCCCAAAAAGAACAGTTGATACAATTTATAGAAAACGAATTGAAAAATAACGAAATCACTCAATGATAAAATTCCTCGACTTAAAAAAAATAAATGCGCCCTATGAAACTGCATTTCAAGAAAAATTGAAATCTTTTTTAGAAGAGGGTTGGTATATATTGGGCAATGAAGTCAAAATATTTGAAAGCAATTTTGCCAATTATTGTGGCTCAAAACATTGCATAGGTGTTGGCAATGGATTTGATGCTTTGGTACTCATTTTTAAAGGGTATATTCAATTGGGAAGACTACAAAAAGGTGACGAAGTTATTGTTCCCGCCAATACTTATATTGCTAGTATTTTGGCTGTTTTAGAAGCCGATTTGATTCCAGTTTTGGTCGAGCCAAAGTTGGAAACGTACAACCTCAATCCTGATTTAATTTCTGAAAAAATCTCTTCAAAAACCAAGGCAATTCTAGCAGTTCATCTTTACGGACAATTGGCCGAAATGAAGAAAATAAATGCAATTGCTACTGAAAATAATTTGATTGTTGTAGAAGATGCCGCTCAAGCTCACGGGGCTGTTTCAGATTTCAGAAAAGCAGGGAATCTATCCAATGCAGCTGCTTTTAGCTTTTACCCGGGAAAAAATTTAGGTGCTTTAGGCGATGGTGGAGCAGTTGTTACCAATGATTCGGAATTAGCAAAAGTCATTAAGGCGTTACGAAATTATGGCTCTGTAGTGAAATATCAAAATGAATATATTGGTGTCAATTCAAGATTAGACGAAATTCAAGCCGCCTTTTTGAATGTAAAATTGCCCAATTTAGATACTGAGAATACATTTAGAAAAGAGATTGTCAAACGTTATTTAAACGAAATAAAAAATGATAAAATCATACTGCCATTTTGGGATTTGTCCGAAAATAATGTTTTCCATTTGTTTGTCATTCGAACTGAAAATCGCGAGGAATTACAACAGTATTTATTAGGAAACGGCATTCAAACGATGATACATTATCCAATTCCGACACATCAACAAAAAGCTTTCGACTTCTGGAATCATTTGTCGTTCCCTATAACCGAAAAAATACATAAGGAAGTTTTGAGTTTGCCAATTAGTCCAGTCTTGACAATGGAGGAAGTTGATTTTATTGTTACAATTTTAAACCAATATTAAATGGGAATAATTAGTAGATTGAAACAGTTCTTCTTTGTTGAAATTCGAATAAAAAAGTATAATTTTTTGTCCGATTGCAAGAAAATTTCAGGTAAACCCAACTTATTTCATCCTTTATTGATGAAAGGGAAAGGAAGGATTGTTTTTGGTGAAAATGTTCAAATTGGGGTCATTTCATCCCCGAATTATTATTCACATTATTGTTATTTCGAAGCAAGAGACGAAGATTCTCAAATTAGTATTGGCAATAATGTAGCAATTAGCAATGCCTTTACTATAGAATGCAATTCTAAAATTGTAATTGAAGATAATGTACTAGTTGGGGACAGATGTTCTATTATAGATAATGATGGGCATGATTTAGAAGTTACTACAAGAAATCAAGGAATTCCAAAATTTAAAGACGTTCGCATTTGTAAAAATGTTTTTTTAGGCTCTAATGTAATCATATTAAAAGGAGTTACTATTGGTGAGAATTCAGTGATTGGTAACGGTTCGGTTGTGACCAAAAGTATTCCTGAAAATGTTATTGCAGCGGGAAATCCGGCCAAAGTGATACGAAACTTATGATTTTAAAAAAGTATAAAAACAATCCACTTCTTAAAGTTTTATCTCTGAATTCTTTTTCAGTTGGGATAGGTTTTGTTTTAGGAATTGTATCAACAAAAATCATATCGGTCTTTTTAGGACCTTCCGGGATGGCACTTTTAGGTAGTTTTAGGAATTTTACCTCGATGAATAAGTCTATTGCAACATTGGGTATTAATAATTCGTTGATAAAGTTATTTGTAGAAAATAAAAATGACAAGAAGGAACTGGCGATACTATATTCCACTTTTTTTTGGGTTTTTCTAGTTGTTTCTATTTTTGTGGGAGGTATTACTTTAGTATTTGCAAATGATTTTTCAGATTTAATATTTTTTAATTCAGCTTTTGCAAACCCCATTCGGTTTTTTGGATTGCTATTACCTCTTGTAGTTGTAAATGCTTTTTGGCTATCTATTTACAATGGATTGGAGCAGTTTAATAGAATTGTGTTGATTCAAATTATTTCGAATATTCTTATTTTTGGAGTTACTACATTCTTAATATGGCGTAAAAATATTACAGGAGGTCTTTACGCAATAGCTTTAGGAGAGTTGGTAATGTTTTTGGTTACTTTTTTGTTTGTGATAAAAGATAAAAGTCAATTCAAGTTTGATTTGCAAAAAGTAATTGATAATAAATATTTTAATGTAATCAAAAAGTTCTCGGTTATGGCTTTACTGAGTGCTTTTATTGTTCCTTTAGCGCTTATTTTTATTAGGAACTACATCGTAAAAACACATTCAATTCAAGATGCTGGAATTTGGGATGCAACAAATAAAATCTCCAGTTTTTATATGACTGTTTTTAGTTCGGGTTTATCATTGTATTATATGCCAAAATTAGCATCTCTAGAAACAGATTCAGATTTTAAAATTGAATTAAAATCGTATTTTAAAGTTTTTGTTCCGTTGTTTTTTTTGATGCTAGTAATTATTTTACTTTTCAAGGATTTCTTGTTGAATATGGTGTTTACAAAGGATTTTATTCAGGTAAAGGAAGTTTTAATCTGGCAACTTCTTGGCGATTTATTTAGAGTAATGACTTTAGCTTTTGGATATCAAATTGTATTGAAATCAAGAATGAAAGATTACTTTATTATCGAAATATTTTTCAATAGTACTTATCTAGTATTGTCATTTTATTTAGTAAAAATTTTCTCTTTTGAAGGAGCTCTTCAATCTTATTTTTACGCTAGTTTAGTAACATTTATTTTGATTTTATTTATGTTCAGAAAACTATTTATTAAGAGTTGATTTATTGCCAAACCTCGAAATATTTTTCAGCAATTTTTATATAATCATGTTCTTTCTCAATAAATGCTCTAGCTCGTTTGCCAATGGCTAAAATTTCTTCGGGATTATCTATCAAGTAAGACAATTCTTTGACTAAACAATCGACATCAGGTAATGCGTTTATAGCCACTTTTTCTTTTATATTGTAATGAGTGCAAAATTCAAGTTCAGCACCAGTAAAAACGACTTTGCCCTTTGCCATAGCTTCTAGCGCATTGTAGCCTTGGTCGTAGCCATAGACTTGATCCAGTAAAATATGGGCTTTGTTGTAGGCCTCAATATATTGGTTATAGGGAATACTTCTTGTAATAATAGTTTCAACTTGATTGGGATATTTTTGTTTAATTATGGCTAATGCTTTTTCAAAAAACACACTGCCTTTTTTCACCGCACTACTGTTGTTAATCCCCAGAAAAATGATGATTTTATCCTCAATTTTTAGTGGTTCAAATATAATTTTATCAATGTTTATAGGATTTGGAATAAACTTCGATTGATATCCCATTGCCTTCATAGGAATCTCATAATCTAGGTCGGAAGTGATTATTGATGTGGATTTTTCTTTTATAAAATTGAAGGTTTTTCTATAATTGGGTTGAATGTATTTTAAAGAATAATTGAAGCTTTTTTTAAGTTTTTCATCAGCCAACAATGGACTTAAGATAGAATATTTCATTTCTTTTTTCAGAAGATAGTCTATAATTGGAGTGTCTTCTCCACAAATTAACAAACTTACTTTTTTGTTTTGATTGAATAGTTTTTTGAGCAAATATCGGGATGCAAAAGGATAGGTTTCGATGGCATCGGAATTGATTAATTGCACCAAATCAAAGCTTTTTAGTTTGGGCAATAAAAAATAAAACCTAATTCCTTTTTCTAATAATTGCAAATCATTTTTAAATAGTCGGAAAAACACTTTGTTGATAAAAGTTAGTAGGGAAGAGGATGAAATAATCTTCGGACGTATAGAAAAATCTACAGGAAATTCTTTGAAGTCATCACCAGTTCCAATGATGCTAACTTCATTATTCAAAGTTATTAATCCTTCCTTTAATGAATTGTGCAACCTGCTGAATTCGCCGACTAAAAGTATTTTCATTTTTGTGATAGAAATATTTATATTTACGTAAATATATAAGAAAATGACAAATGTTTTTTTAGAAAATGATTTAGAAATACTAATTGCTACAAAAAATCGAAATACTCTTGATTTTTTAGCTTTAATGTTTCCTTTTACACATTTTTCAAAATTCAACATTTTGGTGATCAATCAAACTAAAGAAAATAAATTAGCATCTGATTTTAAAAACGTTAGAGTCATTAATGTCGATGAAAAAGGCTTGTCTAAAAGTAGAAATCTAGCAATTAAAAAGGCTTCTGAAAAGATTTGTTTAATCGCCGATGATGATGTTGTTTATTTTCCAAATTTCCAAAAACAAATAATAGCTGCTTTTAATCAAAATACAAATGCGTCAATAATTACATTTAATCACCAACGCATTGGTACAGAAAAACCTCATAATAAATCAAAAAAAGTATATTCTCATTCCAAAAAAACGATTGAAAATGTTTGTTCTATTGAAATTGCTTTTCAATTAAAAGATATAAAAGAAAACAATATTTGTTTTGACGAGAATTTTGGCTTGGGTTCCTATTTTGAAACTGCTGAGGAATATTTGTTTTTAAGGCATGCTATTGGACTAAATTTAGGTGTCTTATTTTGTCCGTCTGTTATCGTTTCTCATCCTTTATTAACTTCGGCTGATCAGCAAGGAAGCGACACAATTTTATTTGCAAGAGGCGCTTTATTTTATAAAACAAGAGCAAATTTAGCTTACATTTGGATGCTAAAATACGTGTTCTTTCTTGTCAGATACAAGTACATCAGTTGGGACGAAAGCAGTAGAAAATATAAAATAGGTTTATTAGGCATTCAAAAATATAAAGAAGTAGTAAAATTAAAATAATGATAAGTATTGATAATGTACATTTAATCGAAGTACCAAAAATTCACGATACCAGAGGAAATCTGTCGGTTATAGAAGGAAATACAATCCCTTTTGAAATAAAAAGAGTGTATTATTTGTATGATGTTCCTAGTGGTAGTGAACGTGGTGGTCATGCTCATATCGAGCAACAAGAGTTTCTTATTGCATTAAGTGGTAGTTTTGATGTGGTGCTAAAAGATGGAAATTCCGAGAAGACAGTAACTTTAAACAAGCCCAATTTTGGACTCTTAATCCCGACAGGAATTTGGAGGGAGTTACAAAATTTCTCCTCAGGTTCAGTTTGTTTGGTTTTGGCTTCTGCTGAATTTGATGAAGCGGATTATATTAGAGATTTCGAAGATTTCGAACTATTTAAAAACAGAAGTTCCTATTCCTACATTAGCCAAGAAAATCTTTAAAACTATAAGCGGTTTCAATAAGCAAGCAGGAAGTTCCAATAAAGTTCTTTTTTTAAGAGACATGTTTTTCAAATCGATTTCATTATAAAACAGCGAAAAACGCTCTTTGTCGCCAATAATTTTTGACTTGATAGCCAAAGAAAAACGATTCAAATCAAGGAATTTTTTCAAATTGGGATTCGTTTTTTCTATCAAAGCAAATTTAGAGAAATTTAAGGAATCAATTGTAATTTTATGATTTTTGGTTAGGCTTATTGGGTCATAAACATATCTAGCTAATATTTTCCACGAAAACAATATCGGGTAATTTATTCCGATTCTAATCCACATATCCGTGTCTTCGCCGCTTTTTAATTGAATGTCAAAGAGACCTGTTTTTTCAAAAATACTTTTATGAAAAACAGCACACGAAGTACAAATAACAGTTTCTTTTTGGCTCGCTTCAAAATAATTGACAATCTCACAATCACCAGTTTTCACAATCGAGTAACATGATGCAATATTTTTTTTCGATGTTTCTACTTCAATTGCTGCCGAAAACACTTTTAGTTTTGGAAAACGGTTAATATTTTCAAACATTTCTTGTAGAAAATTGGGATACCAATAATCATCTGCATCAATAAAAGTGATATAATCCGACTGTGCTTTTGCAATGCCAAAATTTCTAGCTACAGATACACCGCCATTTTCTTGATAAAAATAGTGTATTCTAGCGTCATTGAATTCCAATACTTTCTCTTCACTTTTATCGGTTGAGCCATCATTAATGATTAGCACTTCAAAATCACTAAAACTTTGATTAAGAACACTTTTCAAGGTGTTTTCAATAAATTTTTCTTTGTTGAAAAGCGGTATAATGACAGTGAAAAAAGCCATTTATTTTGAGTTTAACGGTTTGGTACTTACAATAATTGTTTCTTTTTCATCAAAATCATATTTATTTTCGGTAGAAGAATCGGCAATTATTTCAACCATAAAACCGCAGCTTTGTAGTCTTTTCGTTAACCCAGAAACCGAATAAACTCGTACATGGTCTTCCTGTCCAAAATGTTTCAATCGGTCTTCTTTTGACACAATGGAGTTATCTTCGTAAATGTTGCCATCCTTAAACGGTGTTTGAATCAATGCTGTTCCTCCGCATTTCATAACCCGAAATAATTCTTCCATCGCTTTAACGTCGTCATTTATATGTTCCAAAATATGATAACAAATAATCAAATCTAAACTATTATCTGCGATTTCTAAATTAGTAATGTCAAATTGTTGGTCAGCTATGAAATCTCCGGACAAGTCGGTACTTTTATAGTTGATAGTTTTCAGCTTTTTCAATACAAGCATCTTGAAGGGGAAAAGTCTAAAATACTTCTATTAGGAATTAACAATTCGGTTTCTAAAAGCGACCATAATCGCCGATTTCTTTTTAGGCTTCCGCAATTCGGACACAGAGAATCTCTATTTGATAACTTAATGAATTTTCTTAATTTTTTATGGCAGATATTGCATTCATATTTGTTTCCAATATAAAAAATTGAATACCAACTTCGCAAAGTTTCTTCTTTCTCAAAAATAAATTTTCTTGAGATAATTTTAGTTGTAATTTTTTTGAAAGTTTGATACATACTTATTTTGCATTTAATTTACACAAATTCCCCAAGCGATACAAATCAAAAATAAATAATGAGGGATTGTTGCTGGATAGATTTTTCAGAAAAATCGGCTTTGTTATTTTATAAAAAGCAGCGAAAACTAGAACGAGTTTTAGCTTTTCTATTTTTGAAGCTATTTTTGAAAGACGAACGTAATCTGTTGGTAATAATTCGTGGTCAATAAGGTATTTCAAACCCGAAATTGATTCGTTTTCTTTATTTATGGCAACTTCAAAGTCATCTAATCCTAAATGAAAAACAGGATTGTCTATATGTATAATTTTAATTTTTTGCTCCATCAAATTATACGAAAACAAGGTGTCTTCGTGCCTTAAATTGGGAATAGTTTCATTGAAAAAAACGGTTGAAAAAACATTCTTATGTATTAAAAAATTTAAGGTCAGCAAAGATAAGTATGGGTTTTCTTGTCTTTTTTCAACTGAAAGCGCTTCCCTAGAACTGCCATATTTCCATCGTAAAATTTGATTTTTTTTTGGTTTTGTTTTTTGATATTCTATTCCACCATAAACTACTTTTTCATCTTCATTTATTTGAGCAATGTATTTTTTTATAAAATGATTGTGAATAGGAATTGTGTCAGCGTCAAGAAAAAGTAAACTGTTGAATTGTGCTTTTTGGGCCAATAAATTTCTAATAGCGCTTCGCCCAATATTTTTTTCTAATATTTCAAAACGACAGTTTTCTAGATTATTAGTCTCCTGATTTTCTTTAACAAACAGTTTTGAACCGTCGTCAAAAACAAGGATTTCAAAGTCAATTCTACATTCCACGCATTGTTTGTGAAGCTCCAAAACCAAGGGAACTACATCATAATTATAGGAAGGAATGAGTATCGAAAGCATAATTAAATTCTATTATTACTGTTTTTCAAACACGTATAAAATATTTAAGCCAAATTCAAATCTTTTCTCTTTTAAAAGAATAAATCCATTTTTTTTAAAAATATCTTTTATAAGACTTCTCTCAAAATCTTGATGATGTTCCAAATCCATACCATGAATAAGTCTAAAAAATAATAATATATTCAGAATATAATCCACATTTTTTGACGGTATTGTAATGATAACCCTTCCTTTTGGATTTAAATAATTGGATAATAAATTAGGATATTCTTCTAATTCATTTATTGGAATATGCTCTAAAACTGCTAACAAAGTAATAGTGTCATATTTTTTTTTCAGTAAAAAATCTTGCGGAAAATATCCTGAAAATAAAGTGTAATTTTTCTTTTCAATTTGTTTACTTAAAACGCCATCAATCCCATCACCAGAAATAGCCCGTTTTTTTAAAATGCTTTCAAATAATTCGCCAAAATGACATCCAATATCCAATAGTGAGTCTCCAACTATGAATTTTTTGGCTTGTCTTATTCTTTCTCCTTGTAATAAATAATCAATTTTTTTCATCTTTCAATCCTAAAATACTAAAGAAAAAACTAAATAATATAATTTGAATTCCAATTATTATGGTGGTTACAGCCGGAATTATAATTCTTAAAGTTGTGTGAACTTCAAGTACGCCATAATTTTTTTTTGACCAAAGCGATAATCCATAAACACTTAACAGTAAGCCAAATATGGTTATTAAAAATCCTATAATTAGTCCTTTTTCTAAATTTATATATTCAAAAAGTGAATTGAAGCGGTTGCTTTTTGGTAATAAATTTTGTGTTACTGCAAATACTTTTGTAAATCCATAAAAAACTACAAATTGAAAACCTATTAATAAAACACTTGTCGTATATAACAAGGTATGCACATCAAAAGTTACAGTAGAGATTTTTACTGGATTTAGTATTAATAGCGCTGAAAACATAAAACCAATCAACATCATTAGGATTCCAGGGTAAAGAAACAACCACTTTGGACTGTACAGCAACAAAAAACGTAGATGTCTCCATCCATCACTCCAAGTATTTAAATGAGGTTTTCTGCTTCTTCCATCTTTATATAAAATGGTGGGGACTTCAACTATTTTCAAATTCAAAAGATGTGATTTTACTATCATTTCCGATGCAAATTCCATACCTGAAGTAGCAAGATTCATTTTTAAATAAGCCTCTTTCGAAAAACCTCTCAATCCACAATGAAAGTCTCCTATTGATGATTTAAAAAATACTCTACCTAAAAATGACAACACTGGATTTCCTAAATATCGGTGTAAAAAAGGCATAGCTCCTTTTTGTATTCCACCCTTGAAGCGATTTCCGATGACTAAATCTGCACCTTCTCTTAATTTTTCAACAAATGTATTTAGATTGCTGAAATCATAACTATCATCGGCATCACCCATAATGATAAATTTTCCTGATGCATTTTCAATCCCAGCTTTTAAAGCATTTCCGTACCCCTTTTTAGTAATCAAAATAACTCTTGCCCCGTGATTTTTTGCTATATCCTGCGAGCCATCTGAACTCCCATTATCAGCAATAATTACTTCCCCATTTATAGTATTTAGCTCAAAAAACAGATTTGCCTTTTCAATGCATATTGCCAAAGTTTCGGATTCATTAAGACAAGGCATAACTATTGAAAATTCTTTACTCATTAGTTTTGTTTTGTAATAAATTCTGGAATAAAATTAAGAAAATTGCTATTACTATCCAATGATTATAAAAAGTATATCTTTCTATTAATGATTCAGCAATTGCAACCAAAGCTATATTTCCAATAGTTAGAAAACCTAAAAGTATTATAAGTTTTGAAATATATTGTTTCTTTTTAAAGAACATAAAAAAACTCAAAAACAATAAAATTAGAATTAAAAATAAATCTTTAAGCTGTCCAAAACCTTCGATAACATTACTTTTATAAATTGTAATCCATTTCACAAAATTATTATTTATCAATGTGAATGTTATAGATGAAGTCATTTTGTCATTAAGAATGATTTTTTCTTCATCAGATAATTTTTCGTTAAAGAATTTCACCCCATCATCATTAATCGTAAAATTGCAAATATTGCAGTAGTTTTTATGAAAAAAATCTATTTTATCTATACTTTGTGGTATTTGATTCAGCAATAATTTTTTTTGCTCAAGCTTGGTGTAAATATATTTGAAATATTCCTGTTGGACTTTATTGTCAAATAGCAGATAATCGTCTTTGTCGGATACAAAAAATGGAATTGTAACTACTTGAATTCCTGTCCAAGGCGTTGTGACCGCTTGATTGTGTCTTAATTTATGATAAATAACATCTGTTGAAATTGCTAAAAATGGAATTGCAAGTATCGAAACTATTAAAAACAGGTGCTTTTTGTTGAAAATGAAGTTACCATAAGTTAGAAAAACTGCAATTAAAAGTACAGGGACAATAAATAAAAATTGACCTCTGACCAAGATTAAAATGAAAGTTAAAATAAAAGAATAATAGAAATTTTTATTTTGTTTATTGATCATTCCCAATAATATATTTCCAATAATATAAAGATATAATGGATAAGCAATTGCTTCTGAAAGTATCGAATTTGCTGATTTTATTCCAGAAATTAGCGGCAAAAGTAAAGCAACAAACAAAATATAAGCAAGCCATTTATTCAAATTTACTGATTCTCGAATAGTGTCAAGTAAAAAAAGACTGGCAAAAAGAGTAGCTAAAAATTGGGTGAAAATTAAAATAGAAATAAAGTTTTCTCCAAATAAATATTGGTGAAAAGCTATAAAAAGTGGATAACCACAACTTCTAAAAAGTGCCATTTGTGAGTATCCTTCACTATCAGGAAAGCATATTGCACCCTTATTTATCACAACAATCATTGTAACTAAACTTATCAGTAAATAAATTGAATTTTCTAGGGTTACAATAGATAATATTTTTTTGGAAAGCATCAGATCGTTTTTTGAACGACCTCAAAAAGGCTTGAGTCCTCACATTTCAATGTTTTGGAAGGGAATTTCATCAACAAAGCATAATCGTGAGTCGCCATAATGACTGTTTTTCCTGTCGCATTGATTTTTTTCAAAACTTCAAGAACTTCAGCGCTGGTTTGTGGATCCAAATTTCCGGTTGGTTCGTCGGCAAGAATTATTTCAGGATTATTAAGCAAAGCTCTTGCAATAGCCACACGTTGTTGCTCACCACCAGAGAGTTGATGCGGCATCTTGTTGGCATAATCTTTTACATTCACTTTCTCTAAAACTTCGTCAATTTTGTTCTGAATTTCAGTTTCGTCTGTCCAGCCAGTTGCTTTGAGTACAAAATGCAAATTGTCTTTCACGTTGCGATCGGGCAATAATTGAAAATCTTGAAAAACAAAACCTATTTTTCTTCTCAAAAACGGAATATCATCTTCTTTTAAAGTTACTAAATCAAAATCCATAATACTGCCTTCTCCTTCAGCTAATGGCAAATCAGCATAAAGTGTTTTCATAAAACTACTCTTCCCAGTTCCTGTTTTTCCGATAATATAAATGAATTCTCCTTGTTTAACCTCAAGATTTACGTTGGATAAAATGGTTCTTCCTCCTTGAACGATGGTAACATTTTTTAAAGACAATACAGATTGTGACATAAGACAAGTAATTTTATTTGGTAAAAGTAGCAAGATAACGATCGTTTTCAAAATAAATTCTATGCTAATGCAAAAGATTTCAGTAATCGTTCGTATCCAGAATAACAAAAATTTGAAACGAATTGCACTAATTCACATAAATTCAATACGGATATTTAGGATAATTTCACGAATATATAAAATTTACCAATTTTATTCGTGTAAATTAGTGCAATTCGTGTCTGTTTTCCTTTCAATCTATCGTTAATTTCGTGTAGGCTGAATAATAACTACAAATCAAATCAAATCAAATCGTGATTTTTCAGATTGTTAAAAAAGATGTTTATAATAAAACCCAAAAGCATTTCGTTATACCCTACAGAATACAATACATTTGACTACTTTAAGATAAAAACAATGCAAAAAATTTCAAGGCTCTTATTTCTACTTTTTTTTATAAGTATTTCAACAATTGTAGCCCAAGAATCATCAATTTATACTCACGATTCGAAAGATTTTGACAAAGCGATTTTGTTATATAATGAAAATCAATATGCTTCGGCACAGCTACTTTTCGAAAAAGTGAAATCGGCTTCAGCCAATGAAGAACTGAAATCCGACTGTTCTTTTTACATCGCCATTTGCGCCATTCGAACCAATCAGCCCAATGCTGATGTATTGATGGAAAAGTTTGTAACGGATTATCCCACTAGTAGAAAACAAAACCAGGCTTATGTTGGCGTAGCACACTATTATTTTGCGCAAGGAAATTATCCACAAGCTTTGCAGTGGTTCGAAAAAGTGGACGAAAATAATTTGAGTTACAGTGAGCTCGACCGATACAACTTCCAAAAAGGCTATAGTTTTTTTAGTTCTAAAAATAAAAAGGAAGCCACAGCCTATTTTAATAAAGTAACCAATTCTGTCCAGTATGGTTCGCAAGCCAAGTATTATCTCGGCTTTATGGCTTATGAAGGCGACGATTACAAACAAGCCACCAAGTATTTTGACGAAGTTTCAGGCGAAGAAAAATACAAGGAAAAATTGTCCTATTACCAAGCCGATATGAATTTCAAATTGGGAAATTTCCAAAAAGCAATTGATTTAGGTTCGAAAGCGATGCCCAAATCGAATGCCGTAGAACAATCGGAATTGAATAAAATCATTGGCGAAAGCTATTTTAACTTGAAGCAATACGAGAAATCCATTCCGTATTTGACTTTGTATAAAGGCAAAAAAGGAAAATGGAGCAATACCGATTTCTACCAATTGGGTTATGCTCATTATATGCAAAAGGATTACGAAAACGCCATTGCGCAATTCAATAAAATCATTGCTGGTAAAGATTTTGTGGCTCAAAATGCTTATTATCATTTGGGCGAAAGCTACTTGAATTTGGATAAAAAACAACAAGCCTTGAACGCTTTCAAAAACGCATCCGAAATGGATTTTAACATTGCCCTTCAAGAAGATGCCAGTTTGAATTACGCCAAATTGAGCTACGAAATAGGAAATCCGTATCAAAGTACGCCAGCCGTTTTGATGGGTTTCTTAAAAAAATATCCAAATAACGCCAACAAATCGGAGATTGAAAAATTGTTGATTGATTCCTATATTTCATCCAAAAACTACAAAGAAGCTCTGGTTTTATTGGAAAAAAATAAATCACCAGAAAATAAATTGGCATACCAAAAAGTTACTTTCTATCGTGCATTAGAATTATATATTGACGCTAACTATCAGGAAGCAGCAACATTATTCGAGAAATCTTTAAACCAACAAAAAGATGCCAAATTCACTGCTCGTGCTACTTTTTGGAAAGCCGAAACCGAATATGTTCTGGACGATTTCAAAAATGCACTGCTGAGTTACAAGCAATTTCAAGGTTTGGCTGTTGCCAAAGAAACTCCAGAATTTAAAAATTGCAACTACAATATTGCGTATTCTTATTTCAAATTAAAAGAATACGATCAAGCGGGGAATTATTTCCAAAACCAGATAGACAGTGCAAAAGACGACAAAGTACGATTGAACGATTCCTATTTGCGTTTGGCTGATTGTCGATTCGTGACTTCAAAATACACTTTGGCGGTCGAAGCATATAATAAGGTAATCGAATTGAAAAGCCTCGACGCTGATTATGCTTATTTTCAAAAAGCCTTGTGTTACGGATTTGTTTCCAAAAATGATAAAAAAATTGAGGAACTAAATACTTTCTTGCAATTGTATCCAAAATCGGATTACCGCGATGAGGCGTATTTTGAACTTGGAAACACCTATACTGCTGATAATAAACAAGATCTTGCCATAAAAACTTATGACAAATTGAATACTGAGTTCAAAAGTGGTTCGTTCACTTCCAAAGCTATTTTGCGACAAGGTTTGATTTATTATAATTCGGATAAAGATGATTTGGCTTTAACGAAATTCAAAAAAGTGGCCGCTGATTTCCCAAAAACCCCCGAAGCGCTAGAAGCGGTTTCAACAGCAAGATTGATTTATGTGGACAACGGAAGAGTGGATGAATACGCCACTTGGGTTCGTACTTTGGATTTCGTTGCCGTAACCGATGCTGAATTGGATAACGACACTTATGAGGCTGCCGAAAAACAATATTTGCAAAACAACACCAAGCAAGCTATAACAGGATTTAGCGGTTATGTTTCTAAATTCCCAAAAGGAATTCATTCCTTGAAAGCTAATTTCTACTTGGCTCAAATGTATTTTTCAGATGCGCAAGAAGGCAAATCTATTCCAAATTATGAATACGTGATTGAACAAGCTCGAAGCGAATTCACGGAACAAGCCTTGGCTAGATTGTCGCAAATTTTCTTGAAAATCGACGATAAATCAAAAGCAATTCCCGTATTATTGCGATTAGAAAACGAATCCGATTTTCCGCAAAACAAAACTTTTGCCCAGTCGAATTTGATGAAATGTTATTATGAAAATAAAGATTATTCAAATTCGGTGGTCTATGCTGAGAAGGTTTTGGCAAATCCAAAAACAGATGACAATGTAAAAAGTGACGCCCAAATTATCATTGCTCGCGCTGCAATTCAAACAGGTGATGTGGTTAAAGCGCGTTCTGCTTATGCCAAATTGCAAACCATTGCTAGAGGAGAATTGGCTGCCGAAGCCTTGTTTTATGATGCCTATTTCAAAAACAAAGACGCAAAATTTGAAGATTCAAATCTGGTTGTTCAAAAATTGGCTAAGAATTATTCCAGTTATAAATATTTTGGAGCCAAAGGTTTAATCTTGATGGCGAAGAATTTCTACGGATTGAAAGACAGTTTCCAGGCGACTTATATTTTGGACAGCGTCATAAAAAACTTCACAGATTTCACTGATGTAGTTTCAGAAGCTCAAACAGAATTGAATACCATCAAAAGCGAAGAGGCCAAAACAAATTCATCAATTGGAGGTTAGAAGTGGGAAGTTAGAGGTGGGAAGATGGAAGTTAGAAGTGAGAATAAATCTAAAAGGCAAAAGTCAAAATAAATGAAAATATTAAAAATTATTACAGTTATAAACAAACAATTTACGTTCTCTGCTCCCTCCCAGTCATTGCGAGGTACGTGGCAATCAGGGAGGGTTGGTGTGGGGATTTTGCTTTTATTAGTTCAATTTTCGTTTGCCCAAAAAAAAGATCCTAAAAAGGAGGAAAACATTGGAACAGAAGTGGTAAATGTTGTAAAGCCATACACGCCAACCATTTTGGATGCTTTCAAAGTTAGTGAAACTCCCGTGCTTGACGATGCTGAAAACACCAAAAAAGAATTGATAAAATACACTATTTTTTCCTTCCCGGTGGCTTCAACTTTTACGCCATCCAAAGGAAAAGCAGAAGGCGTCGAAAAAGAAAAACAAGCTAAATTATTTAATAACTACGCCACTATTGGAGGAGGAAATTACGGAGCCTTAAATGCTGAATTATTCGTCAATCAGGAGTTGGGAGCTAATGATTATGTGGGTGGAATGTTTCGCCATCTTTCTTCACAAGGTGGAATCAAAGACGTGGAATTGGATGATTCTTTTTACGACACTTCTATCGATTTGACTTATGGAATTCGCGAGAAAGACTTGTCGTGGAATGTCGATTTGGGATTTCAAAATCAAATTTATAATTGGTATGGTTTGCCAACCGATTTTGGAAATACTTTAACTCTAAACCAAACTGCAAGTGTAATTCAAGGAATCAATCCACAGCATAGTTACAACAATTTGTATTTAGGAAGTAAAATTGAACTTGAAGACAGTATTATAAAGGAAGCAAGTGTCAAATTCAATCATTTTTCGGATAATTATGGTTCTACTGAAAACAGGTTTTTTGTGAAACCTTCTTTAGAATTCAACATCAGCGATAAAGTCATAAAAACCAATTTGATTGTAGATTATTTAAACGGAAGTTTCGAGAAAAATTATTCGAACTCAAACGCTGTAAAATACGGTTTTGCCAATTTTGGAATTGCCCCAAGTTTCTTGATAAACAAAGAAGATTGGACTTTAAATATCGGTTTAGGCTTGTTTTATAGTTTAGATTTAGAAAACAATAACAACAAATTTTTGGTTTATCCGCAAATCAATGCATCGCTAAAGGTAGTTGGAGATTTGATGATTTTCTATGCTGGTGCCGAGGGGAATTTGGAACAAAACACGTATTCGGATTTTGTGAATCAAAACCACTTTTTGTCGCCAACCTTGGAAATCAAACCAACCGACAAACAATATGATATTTTCGCCGGTTTGAAAGGAAAATTGACCAATACGGTGATTTACAATCTTCGAGCTTCGTATTTGAACGAAAGAGATAAAGCCTTGTTCGCAAGTAATGGTTACAACGAAAACAGTTCCAACGAAGATTACGCTTTCGGTAATTCGATGCAAGTGGTTTATGATGATATGAAGACGTTGCGTTTTTATGGCGAATTAAAAGCCGATATTTCAGAAAACCTGACTTTTGGAATCGACGGAACTTTCAACAGTTATACTACCGATTTGCAAATTGAAGCTTGGAATTTGCCAGCCATTAAATTAAACGCCAAAGTATCTTTCAATATTACCGAAAAATGGTTTGCTGGAGCTAATGTTTTCTTTGTTGGAGAACGAAAAGACCAAAAATTAAATACAGATATTATCAATATTGTAGCGCCAAGTCCAATTACTTTAGAAAGTTATTTTGATATAAACGCAAACGTCGGATTCAAATACAGCGATAGATTAACTGCTTTTTTGCGAGCCAATAATATTGCCAATCAAGCCTATCAAAAATGGCTGGATTATCCAGTTCAGGGATTTCAAATGGTTTTGGGAGCGAATTATAAATTTGATTTTTAGTCTTTCTTAACCACAAAGTTCACAAAGAAGGCACAAGGATCACAAAGGTTTTTATTTTTTTTCTGTGTACTTAGTGCTTTCTTTGTGGCCTTAGTGTTTAAACTTCTTCCTAAATTATGACTTTAAAACAAAAAATACACCAACATTACCTGCAATTAATCCAAGACAGAATCGATGTTTTTAAGGATATGATTGTGGCTTTGACTGAAGATTCTAAGAATGATGCCAAAGGTTCTGCTGGCGATAAACACGAAACAGCTTTGTCGATGATGCATATCGAACAAGAAAAACTCAATCACAAATTGAAGGAAGTTTTGGCTCAAAAAGCCATTTTAGACAAAATTGATTCTACTACAATTGCCAAAACTATTATTGTGGGCAGCTTGGTCAAAGCCAATGGAATTTACCTTTATTTAAGCGCAGCACTTCCTAAAATTGCTGTTGATGGGATTAATGTTATTGCTTTATCTCCGCAATCGCCATTAGGAAATAAATTGATGGGGAATGAAGTGGGATTTTCGTTTGAGATTAATGGGACAAAGTATTTGGTGGAAGAAATTAGTTGATAATTTCAAAAAAAGTTTAACTTTTCTGCGAAGTCTATTTTTATCATTTCCCAATTTTTATCAAGCAAACAATTGGGGGCAAAATCTAAGTCGGCAGCATCAAAATTAACAAGCATTTCTTTTATTTTTACAAAATCATCGTTGTAAGAATATCGTTTTTCGAAAAAAGAAATCATTTCGTCTATTGAATATTTGTCCAAAAAATAATGTAAATCCCAAAAATCTTTTTTTCGTCCGCCTCGCAAAATCACATCTAATTTCATTGCAATAATTTCTTGAGCAGTTGCCATTCGTACATTCGAAACTTCTTGAATTGCGTCAATATAAGGGTCTGTGTAGTATAAATCTAATTTTACAAAATCATTTTCGGAGTTTCCAATTTCAAAATAGGTTCCAAAAGCAACAATTTCTACAGGACTTGTATTGTAAAAATCATAGTTGTTTTTCAGGAATGTTCTAATTTTATCAAAATCAACAGAACCATAATCAGCATCGGTAAACATATCAATATCAACCGACATTCTGTGACCAATTTGTAAACTCAAAGCCGTACCACCCACCAATCTGAAAGGTAAAAACAGCTCTTCTTCCATCAACTCGATTAAGATTTTTTTGAGTAAAGGCGAAACGGTATTCCAATATAAATTTTCCAAAACGCTTACAATTGGTGTTTAATTAATTTTATTTTTTCAACCGTATCAGCCCCATAAAAACGGGTAATTTCTTCTTGTTCTTCCTCGGTTCCTCTCGAAAAAACACGTTTTACAACGGCAACTTTCATCTGTTCCCAATCAATTTTATCTATTGTGGTGTCCCAAAAAGTACCTTTTCTTAATTTAGAAATATCGGGTGTACGTTGGTTTTTTTTCTTGAAAATTTTGATGTCATAGTAATTTTGTAAAGTCATCAAAAAACCTTCTTCTAGTTCTAATTTTTCTTCAATTTTTAAAGAAATAGGCACATTCATCCGCCGAGTTCCTTTGATAATGGCACCCAAAGTCTGCGGATGTTCTTCAATCGAAAGAGCAAATTGGCGCTTGTTAATGCCTTTTTTAAGCATTTCGCGCGCTACAAATTTACCTGGATGTACCCCTTTGATTATTTTTAGAATATCTTTCATTGTACAAATGTAAACAAAACTGTTTATATTTCTTTAGTTATATTTTTTAATACTTGCATTCGTCTAATCCTTGTCTATTTCTATAACAAAAAAACCATCAAACCCTCAAAAAAACCCAAATTCCCTAATATTTTTTTTCGTAAATTCGCAAACTTAAAAGTTTGACTTTAAAACGAAATACAATTATGAGCAAAACAATGACAGTTGACATCTTGTCGAGTATTAAAGGAGCAAAGCCTTCCGAAAGCGTGAACCAATTATTTGATGTAATTAAAAATGCAGTTCCAACAAATAATAATGCTACTAATAATGTCAATCCTAATTGTGTCTCTGTAAGTAATTTAAGAGAAGATGTCGTGATAGAAAGTTCAGCTGTTGAGAAACAACTCATCATAGAAAACTTCCCAAACAAGAAAAATGGTTTTTTAGTCGTTGCTAAAGTTATAGAAGGATAAAAAAATGGAATCTCAAATAAAAAAAATACACCAACAATTGGTGTCAAAACAAATAACTTGTACGGCTTTGGTACAAGAAAAATTAGACTTACTAAAACAAAATACATACAACTCTGTAAATTCTCTATTAGATACTTTGGCTTTGGAATTAGCTGCTAAAGTAGATGCTAAAATTGCAAATGGAGAAACTATTAGTTTGTTGGAAGGAATTCCTTTTGGAATTAAAGATGTGTATATGTTGCAAGGAACTTACACCACTGCAAGTTCTGATTTATTGAAAAATTATAAATCGCCTTACACGGCTACTGCAATTCAGAAATTATTGGATGCTGGAGCAATTCCATTGGTAAAAGAAAACTGTGATAGTTTTGGTCACGGTTCTTCGAGTGAAAACACCATTTTTGGTGCTGTAAAAAACGCTATTGACCCATCTTTAGTTGCCGGTGGTTCAAGTGGAGGTTCCGCAGTGAATGTTGCAAAAGAATATACCGTATTTTCTATCGGTGGCGATACTGGAGGTTCGGTAAGACAGCCCGCAGGCTACAACCAAATTTATGGTTTAAAACCTACATACGGTAGAATTTCTCGCTACGGATTAATGGCTTATGCGTCTTCTACTGATTGTGTTGGCCCGTTAGCAAAATCAATCGAAGACATTCGAATTGTGCTCAACGCAATAAGCGGTAAAGATTTAAAAGACCAAACAAGCATCGATTCTAAAGCAATTAGCCAAGAGACACTTGCAACTTGTCCTGTAAAAACGGTAGGTTATTTTAAGAACTTTATCGAAAACGACGCTATCGATGCCGAGATTAAATTTAGTTTTTTAGCCACAATTGAAAAAATTAAAGCCGAAGGAATAGTAGTTAAAGAATTGGATTTCTTTCAATCAGATTTGCTAGTGGCAACATATTATACTATTGCAATGGCAGAAACGGCTTCTAATTTATCCCGTTTAGACGGAACTAATTATGGCAATCGTATTGAAGCCGAAAATTTAATAGAAACCTATGCTGTGACTCGTTCTGAAAACTTTTCGGAAGAAACCAAACGAAGAATTGTAGGAGGGAATCAGGTGCTGTCTCAAGGTTTCTCGGACGGAATTTATCTAAAAGGCTTGGCTGTTCGGGATCAAATAATAGAAAATTTTAGTAAAGATTTTAAGGAAGTTGATGTTATTTTATCGCCAATTACCCCAACTGCACCACCAAAAATTGGCGACAGCCTTAAAGACCCTCTAGCAATGTATTTGTCAGATGCCTACACGGTTGGTTTTAGTTTAGGACAACTCCCGACTTTGACCGTGCCACAAGGAACCAGCACTGGAATGCAAATTACCGGAGCCAAAAACAATGAAGAATTAATATTGCAATTTGCAAACTTCTTAAAAGAAATGATCTAATGGAATTGGAACAATTAAATGCGGCGATTAAAGCCCACGATTTAGAATTGGTTATTGGACTTGAAACTCATGTTCGATTGAATACCAAAACCAAGTTGTTTTGTTCTTGTCCCAATCAAGAAAGCGAAACACCAAATATTCATATCTGTTCTGTTTGTACAGGACAAATGGGAGTTTTACCAGCAATTAATAAAGAGGCAATTAATAAAGCCATTCTTTTCGGAAAAGCGGTAGATTCATCTTTTAGTAATGAAATAATCTCTTGGGATAGAAAGCATTACGAATACCCTGATAATCCGAAAAATATTCAAATAACGCAATTTCACAATCCAATCATTCCTGACGGACACGTTTCTTGTTATAGAAATGACGGTACGCAATTTATCGTGAATTTAACGCAAGTTCACATTGAAGAGGATGCTGCCAAATTGATGCACGAAAAGAAAATTTCGTTAGTCGATTTTAACAAAGCGGGTGTTCCTTTAATCGAAATTGTTACTGAGCCTTGCATTAGAAATATTGAAGATGCTTCAACTTATGCTCAATACATTCAGCGGATAGTTCAAAATTTGGGAATCTCCGAAGCAAATTTGGAAAAAGGAGAATTCAAATCGGATGTTTCGGTGTCTTTGCGTAAAAAACACAGTTACGAATTAAATCCAAGGACTGAAATCAAAAACTTGAACTCTTTTAAGTTTATGGTCGAAGCTTTGAAGGAAGAAGTAGAGAAGCAATTTAACTATTACATCGAAAACGCAGCGTTTAGACCGGATCAAACTACAGTATTGTGGGATGCTGATTTGAAGCAAACCAAAGTAATGCGTAAAAAAGAATTTGAAGCCGATTATCGTTTTATTTCAGAACCCGATTTGCCTTTTGTAAACATTAAAGCTGAAATTGAAGCCATTAAAGTCGATACAAGTTCCTTGCCTTATGCAGTGGAATCTATTTTGATTAATGGTGGTGTTTTGCCACAAGATGCTAAATTTTTCACTGCCGATAAGTTACGTTCGCAAACTTTTGTAGAAATAAATAACGAAATCAAAGATCCTTCGTTTGTTGCTAAAACTTTGGCAAACAACATCAAGGCCGAAGATTATACTGAAATTCATAGTATCGCGCATTTAACGGATATTTTCAAATTATTCAAAGCTGAAAAAATCACAGCCGTTTTAGTACAAAATGCGATTACGGGTTATTTAAAAGACCGAACTTTTGACTACAACAAGTATTTTGATGAAAACACTATTTCTGAAGATAAAATTCAAGAAGTCATTGTTAATGTAATTTTAGAAAATGAGGCTGTTGCCAATGATATCAAGGCTGGTGACCAAGGAAAAGCCGGTATTTTAGTTGGTAAAGTTTTAGGCGTTATCGGAAAAGGTGCGAATGGAAAAATAATTCGTCAGATTATTTTAGACAAATTGGGAGCCGACGCAATTTTAGAAAAAAATACTGTAGGGCCAAGTCGCGACTTGTCCGTACCAATTTCGGAAGAAAAGGAATCGCAAGAAGAAACACTTCCTGAAATTCCGATTATCATAAAAGACACGTATAGAACACATAAAATTTCGCAATTATCGGAAGAAAGCATTAAACAAGAAGTGATGTTGTCGGGTTGGGTTGCAAGTGTGCGTGACCACGGTGAGTTGATGTTTATTGATTTGCGTGATTCCAGTTATGAGATTTTTCAAGTAAGAATTAGCAGAGAGTCGTTCCCTAATATCGATGAGTTGGTGAAATTGAAACCAGAATCAGTTATTTCGGTAACAGGTATTGTGGTTGAGCGGAATGAAGATGATTACAATGGTGGACTTCGCACAGGTAAAATCGAATTGGAAACTTCGGTATTGGAAATTTTAAACTTATCGAAAACCTTGCCTTTTGAAATCAAAAGAGCCGCAAAAACAAATGAAGCCATTCGTTTTCAATACAAGTTCTTAGATCACAGAAATGAAGAGGTAAGAAGAGCCATCGTTAACCGTCATAAGGTAATTAAATTATTGCGTGATATTTTGGATGAAGAAGAATTCTTAGAAATTGAAACGCCAATTTTAAGTGCCGGAACCGATGAAGGAGCACGCGAATTTATTGTTCCTACACGAAAAGGTTCAGGCTTGTTTTACACCTTGCCACAAGCGCCACAACAGTTCAAACAAATGTTAATGGTAAGTGGTTATGAAAAATATTTCCAAATTGCACGCTGTTTTAGAGATGAGGATTCTCGTGGAGATCGTCAACCGGAATTTACGCAATTGGATATGGAAATGGCTTATGGCAGTATGCAGCAAATCATCGATTTAAACACAAAAATGTTTAATGAAGTAGTGAAAAAAATATACGGTAACAAATGGGTTTTACGTCCTTTTGAAGTGATTACCTATAAAGATGCAATGGATTTTTACGGTTGTGACCGACCTGATTTGCGTTACGGCTTAAAAATGCAAGACATTACCGATATAGTAAAAGAAACTACTTTTCAAGTATTCAGTAAGCCTATTGAAGAGGGTGGTATTGTAAAATGCATCAAAGTTTCGACTAAAGAACAAGGAAACAGGCGTATGTCTAAAGGTCAGATCGAAAACCTTACTGCTATTGCCCAGCAGCACGGTTTAGGCGGATTGGCTTATATTATTGTTAATGAAGACGAATTACAATCGCCCATTATCAAGTTTTTAGGCGAAGAAATTGCAGCTGGAATTATCAAAGCGACCAATGCGCAAGTGGGTGATATTGTATTCTTTTCTGCGGCGGATTATGCAACGGCCAACAAAGCTTTGGATGCTGTTCGTCAAGAAATGGGTAGAATATTGCACTTGATTAATCCAAAGGAATTATGTCCGGCTTGGGTTGTTGATTTTCCAATGTTTGAAAGAACAGAAGAAGGAAGATGGACGTTTACGCACAATCCATTCTCGATGCCTGCGATTTATGATTTAGAAAAACATTTGAAAGGGAACGACGACGAAATTGGAACTATCATCGCTCAACAATACGACATCATTTTGAACGGTTACGAAATTGGCGGAGGTTCAGTTCGAGCTCATAAATCGGAAATTCTGGAAGCGACTTATAGAAATATGGGTTACAACAAAGAAGAAATGATAAAAAGTGTAGGAACGATGCACAAAGCTTTTCAATATGGCGCACCGCCACACGGTGGAATCGCTTGGGGAATCGACCGATTGATGATGATTTTAGAGAAAAAAGCATCTATTCGTGAAGTTATGGCTTTCCCGAAAACAGGTTCAAGCGAAGATTTGTTATTTGGAGCACCATCGCTTTTATCGGATAAAAAGGTGGAGGAGATGAATGTTAAAATTTTAAGAAAATAGAATTTAATTTCCTAAAATAATTCCAAAAGCGGATTATTATCGAAAGATAGTAATCCGCTTTTTTTATAAATTTCTATACAAATACTTTGGGCGTGCCCCAAAGGCAGGGCTATCCATTCCAATTTTTTGTTTTTTAAAGAAAAAAACAAAAGGATTTCCACTACTATCCCTCACGCAATTTCTTTGAGAAGTGTTTTTTGATTCTTTACAAAAAAACCGCCAATAAGGGCGGTTTTTTATGAATTATTACTTGATATTAATTTTTAATGGCTTTGCTTGTAGCACTACCTTGTGAAGTGCTTACTTTAAAAATGTAAAGACCAGCTGGTAATCCTGATAGACTTATATTATTTGTATCTTTATCTAAGTTTTGATTTAATACTACTTTGCCAGTCATATCTATTACTTGTAGTTTTGGATTTAATAAATCTTTTATTTCAACAGTTACATAATCAGGGATTGAACTTGAATAGATGTTAAGTTTTGAGGAAATATCAAAATTAGTATTAGATAAAGTTGTTGGAATTTCTAAAATTTTACGAATTTTATTTGAATTTTCTGCAACATATAAAACACCAGAGCTATCAAATGTAAGTCCGCTTGGACCTTCGAATCTTGCGATATTTGCTAGACCATCAAGACTTCCAGATCTTCCTGATCCCGCATAAGTGTTAACTACTGCAGAGGGGGTTATTTTACGAATTTTATTTGAAAATTGGTCACATACATAAATATTTTCATTTGTATCAATTGCTAGGCCAGTCGGTAAAAAAAATGTTGCATTAATTCCTGTTCCATCTGTACTTCCGTTGGTTCCTGAACCTGCAAAAGTACTTATTACCGCTCCTGGCGTAATTTTTCGAATTTTGTTATTATATTCACATGAAGCAAATAAATTTCCAGATTTATCAATAACAAGATGACTTAAATATGTAAAGCCACCAAATTTCACTATACCTTCCAATATATCAATAGCATTCAAATCAGCAAATGTTGTTACTTCTCCAACTGTGTTTATTTTACGAATTTTATTATTTCCACTATCGGCAACATATAAATTTCCTGATGTGTCAAATACAAGACCTTTTGGAGTCTTAAAACTTGCAGATATTCCAGTACCATCTTCACCTCCATATGTTCCTGATCCTGCAAAAGTAGTTACTAGACCTGATGGAGTAATTTTACGAATTTTATTGTTTGTCATGTCAGATACATATAAATTTCCATTAGTGTCAATAGCTAGTGAATTTGGATAGTAAAAACTTGCTGTAGTCCCAAGTCTATCTATAGAACCCGGTGTGCCTGAACCAGCGAAAGTTGTTACTTCAGCATTTGGTGTTATTTTACGGATTACATGGTTATATAAATCTGCAACAAATAGGTTCCCAGAAGCATCAAATACTATCCCTGTGGGGATAAAAAAACTTGCTTGGACACCTACTCCGTCTAAGTTGTCTTGAGCACCTGATCCTGCAAATGTACTAACGGTTATTTGGCCATAAGTTATTAGTCCCCAGAAAAGTGCAGTTACTAAAAAAGAAAATTGTTTCATTTTAATTGATTTAATTTTTTTGCAAATTTATATTAAATACATTACATTTGATTAAGAGTAAAAGAATTTTTTACTTTGAGAAGTGTATTCAGAAATCTTAGAAGCAACCTATATAAATATGGGTTACAACAAAGAAGAAATGATAAAAAGCGTGGGTACAATGCATAAAGCCTTTCAATACGGAGCGCCACCACACGGAGGAATTGCTTGGGGAATTGATCGTTTATGATGATTTTGGAGAAAAAAGCATCTATTACAGAAGTAATGGCTTTCCCAAAAACAGGTTCTAGCGAAGATTTATTATTTGGCGCACCATCACTTTTATCAGATAAAAAGGTAGAAGAAATGAATGTGAGGATCATCAGGTAATTTTTTCAATAATATTAGCGATGGTAATTTCAAATTTCCAAAACAGCATTTAAAAATGTTTGTTTTGGAAATTTGTTTTTTCAATTCGTTTTTTTCAATTGTCATTGCAATTGAAATTGAATTTTGCCATTGCTATTGAAATTGATTTTTATTGTAAAAATTCACACGTTTTTGTTAATAACTTACCAACTTATAGCTTGATATTATTCTTAAATTCCTTTGTATTTTTATATATTTGCGTGTTATACAAAAAATACATTTTTAGAGTAAATTTATATGAGCGAAGAAATTAAGAAGGACAATTATTCAGCAGATAGTATTCAGGCATTAGAAGGAATGGAGCACGTAAGAATGCGTCCTTCGATGTATATTGGAGATGTAGGAGTTCGAGGACTGCATCATTTAGTTTATGAGGTTGTAGATAATTCAATCGATGAGGCAATGGGAGGTCATTGTGATACGATTCGAGTAGATATAAATGAAGATGGTTCTATTTCGGTAGAAGATAATGGACGTGGAATTCCAGTAGGGATTCACAAAAAAGAAGGCGTTTCTGCGCTTGAGGTTGTAATGACCAAAATTGGTGCAGGAGGTAAATTCGATAAAGATTCGTATAAAGTTTCTGGAGGTCTTCACGGTGTTGGGGTTTCGGTGGTAAATGCGTTGTCAAACCATTTGAGAGCAACGGTTCATAGTAGTGATGGAAAAGTGTACGAACAAGAATATGAAAAAGGAAAAGCACTTTATCCTGTAAAACAAATTGGAGAAACTACCAAAAGGGGTACGATTGTTACTTTTTATCCTGACCCAAGTATATTTACTCAGACCATAGAGTATTCTTATGATACTTTATCGGCTCGTATGCGCGAGTTGTCCTATTTAAATAAAGGAATTACCATCACATTCACGGATAAAAGAGAATTTGACAAAGACGGAAATTTCGTTTCAGAAATTTTCCATTCGACTGAAGGTCTAAAAGAATACGTTCGTTATTTGGATTCTAATCGGGAGCCAATTATTTCTCACGTAATTTCGATGAATTCTGAAAAAGGAGAAATTCCTGTTGAGGTTGCCTTGATATACAATACCAGTTACACAGAAAACATTTTTGCCTACGTAAATAACATCAATACACACGAGGGTGGAACACACTTACAAGGCTTTAGAACCGGTTTAACCAGAGCCTTGAAGAAATATGCAGATGCTTCTGGAATGTTGGACAAATTGAAATTTGAAATTGCTGGGGATGACTTCCGTGAAGGGCTTACGGCTATTATTTCGGTAAAAGTTTCAGAACCACAATTTGAAGGTCAAACTAAAACAAAACTTGGAAATAGAGAAGTTGTTGCGCCGGTAAGTCAAGCCGTGAGTGAAATGATCGAAAATTATTTGGAAGAAAACCCAAATGATGCTCGAATCATCGTTCAAAAAGTAATTCTTGCGGCTCAAGCGCGTCACGCTGCTAAAAAAGCACGTGAAATGGTGCAACGTAAAACCGTAATGGGTGGAGGAGGATTACCAGGAAAACTTTCGGATTGTTCAGAACAAGATCCTGCAAAATGCGAAGTATATCTTGTCGAGGGAGATTCAGCTGGTGGAACAGCTAAGCAAGGTCGCGACAGAGCATTTCAAGCTATTTTGCCTTTGAGAGGTAAGATTTTGAATGTAGAAAAAGCGATGCACCACAAAGTTTTTGAAAACGAAGAAATTCGAAATATATTTACTGCACTTGGTGTAACCATTGGAACAGAAGAGGACAGTAAAGCGCTAAATATTTCAAAATTGCGTTACCATAAAGTAATTATTATGTGTGATGCCGATGTCGATGGTAGCCACATTTCTACTTTGATTTTGACATTCTTCTTCCGTTTTATGAAAGAATTAATCGAGCAAGGACATATTTATATAGCTGCACCACCTTTGTATTTAGTAAAAAAAGGAAATAAAAAAGAATACGCTTGGAATGATGATCAACGGGATTCAGCCAATGCAAGAATGGGCGGAAGCGCAGCTATTCAACGTTATAAAGGTCTTGGAGAAATGAACGCAGAGCAATTATGGGAAACTACAATGGATCCAAGTTTCAGAACATTGCGCCAAGTAAATATTGACAGTCTTGTCGAAGCTGACCGAGTTTTCTCAATGTTAATGGGAGATGAAGTGCCGCCAAGAAGAGATTTTATCGAGAAAAATGCGGTTTATGCTAATATCGATGCGTAAAAAAAATTGTGGTTTGTTGTTCTTAGTTCGCAGCAATTCACAGTAATAACTAGTAAACAACAAACAACAAATAATAATTAAATTAATTTAAATGAAAGTTACAGTAGTAGGAGCAGGAAATGTGGGAGCATCTTGCGCAGATTCAATTTCGTATAGAGGAATTGCAAGTGAAGTAGTATTATTAGATATTAGAGAAGGTTTTGCTGAAGGAAAAGCAATGGATTTGATGCAATGCGCAACAAATACAGGTTTTAATACCATAATTACAGGTGTTACCAACGATTATTCAAAAACAGCAAATAGCGATGTAGTGGTTATTACATCAGGAATTCCAAGAAAGCCAGGAATGACAAGAGAAGAATTAATCGGAATCAATGCTGGAATCGTAAAATCGGTTGCTGATAACGTATTAACTCATTCTCCAAACGCCATCATTGTGGTGGTTTCAAATCCAATGGATACGATGACTTATTTGACATTGAAAGCAACAGGATTGCCTAAAAACAGAGTTATTGGTATGGGTGGAGCTTTAGATAGTTCACGTTTTAGATATTATTTATCAAAAGCATTAGACAAACCTTCAAATGATATTTCTGCAATGGTTATTGGTGGTCACGGTGACACAACAATGATTCCATTGACCAGATTAGCTTCTTATAATGGAATTCCAGTTTCTGAATTTTTACCAGAAGAAGAATTAGCTAAAGTGGCTGCTGCAACTATGGTTGGTGGTGCTACTTTAACTGGACTTTTGGGAACTTCTGCTTGGTATGCACCAGGGGCTTCTGTGGCGTATTTAGTGGATAGTATTTTGAATGACCAAAAGAAAATGATTGCGTGTTCCGTAATGTTAGACGGTGAATACGGACAAAGTGATATTTGTATTGGTGTTCCTTGTATTATTGGTAAAAACGGAATCGAACAAATTCTTGATATCAAATTGAGCGATGCTGAAAAAGCGGCTTTCGCCAAAAGTGCAGATGCTGTCAGAAATATGAATGGCGACCTAAATTCTATTTTAGGATAAGAATATTTGGGTAAAAAATGAAAAGACTGCACTTTTGCAGTCTTTTTTTTGATATTAATCAATAAATATATTGGTTAATCTTTACGTTAATTATATATTTGCTCGGTTTATAGAAAAAGCTGTGTTCCTTACTGTTTTGTTTTTATTGCAAAATAGTGATAACTGCTTCTTTTATAATTGTTTAAATAAAAAATATACAATAAATAATTAATTTTTAGTAATAATGCAGAATAAAGGACTTATTAAATTTTTCGCAATTCTATTTGCATTGGTAAGCATTTACCAACTTTCTTTCACTTTCGTTTCAAGCAAAGTCAAAAATGACGCAAAATCTTTTGCAAAAGGAAATCCTGACAAAGAATTAAAATATTTAGATTCCATTGGGAAAGTAAATGTTTTTAATCTTGGATTTACAAATTTCACTTTCAACGAAGTAAAAGACAAACAAATCAACAAAGGTCTTGACTTAGAAGGAGGTATTAATGTTACACTTCAAATTTCAGTAAAAGATGTTTTGAAAGGATTATCAAATAATTCTAAAAACCCAGTTTTCAACAAATCTTTGGCTGATGCAACTGCAAATCAAAAAGGAAATCAAACTTATATTGATGCCTTTTTCGAAGCTTTTGAAGCCAATTCAAAAGGAACAGTAAAGCTAGCGTCTCCTGATATTTTTGCTAACAGAACTTTGCAAGGTGAAGGCGGAATCGATTTTCAAATGACCGATGCACAAGCTCAGAAAGTAATCAAAATTAAAGTTGATGAATCTGTAGAAAGTGCCTTTGGAGTATTGAGAAAACGTATCGATAAATTTGGTGTTACACAACCTAACATCCAAAAATTAGGCGAATCTGGAAGAATTCTTGTGGAACTTCCTGGTGCGAAAGATGTGGATAGAATTAAAAAATTATTGCAAAGTACAGCTCAATTAGAGTTTTGGGAAACCTATAAAATAGAAGAAATTGGTAATTTTATGATGGCTGCAAATGAGGCATTGAAAAAAACCGAAATCAAAACGACAGAGGTTAAAACAGTTGATAAAGATACTTTAAGTGCTTTATTGACGGATAAAAAAGAATCTGTTGATACTAAAAAAGGAAGCAATCCTATCTTAGATAAAATCATTCAACAAGGTGGTGGGCCAGTTTTGGGTCTATTTTCGCCAAAAGATACTGCGGTTGTTGGAGGTTATTTAAGAAGAGCTGATATCAGAGTTTTATTAGCACCAGACCAACATTATGCTAAATTTGTTTGGGGAAAACCAACTGTTATCAAAGATGAAAAAGGAAAAGATATTGATGCAGTAGAGTTATACGCTTTGAGAGGTAACAGAGATAATGTGGCTTCAATGGGTGGTGGTGTTGTAACTGATGCAAAAGACACTTTTGATCAATCTGGAAAACCTGCAGTTTCTATGCAAATGAATGGTCAAGGAGCAAAAGCTTGGGAAGAATTGACGGGCAGAGCTTATACTCAAAAAAGTAATATTGCGATTGTTTTAGACAATATTGTATATTCTGCTCCTGGTGTTTCTAGTGGTCCAATTTCAGGTGGAAGATCAGAAATTTCAGGAAATTTTGAAATTGCAGAAACTAAAGATTTAGCTAATGTTTTAAGAGCAGGTAAACTTCCTGCTGCTGCCGACATTATTCAATCAGACGTAGTTGGGCCATCATTGGGTCAAGAAGCGATTGATAATGGTACAAACTCAGCACTTTTAGGATTATTATTAGTGTCACTTTGGATGATGGTGTATTACGGAAGAGCAGGTTGGTATGCTAATATTGCATTGGCGGTCAACTTATTATTCTTATTCGGAATCTTAGCCAGTTTAGGTGCTGTATTGACATTGCCAGGTATTGCTGGTATTGTTTTGACAATGGGTACAGCTGTAGATGCGAACATTATTATATATGAAAGAGCAAAAGAAGAATTGCGTTCTGGTAAATCTTTAGAAGAATCAGTTATTGCAGCCTACAGTTGGAAAGGTGCAATGCGTTCTATTGTTGATGCTAACGTTACTCACATTTTAACTGGAGGTGTTTTGTTCATTTTTGGTTCAGGACCAATTAAAGGTTTTGCAACTACATTATTAATAGGTATTGTAACTTCTTTATTTACTTCAATCTTTATTGCAAGAATATTTATTGATAAAAGAATTCAGCAAGGTGGAGTATTATCATTTGTAACTGGTTTTTCTAAAAATTTCTTTACCAATTTCCATTTCGATTTCTTGAAAATTAAAAAATGGACGTATGCTTTTTCAGCGATTGTAACGGTTGTGAGTATTTATTCATTGGCAACAAATGGTTTAGATCAAGGAGTTGACTTTGTTGGAGGAAGAACATTCCAAATACGATTTGAAAAACCTATTGAAGTTGAAGGTGTAAAAGCAGAATTAGCTAAAGTTTTTGATGGTAGTGCCGAAGTGAAAATTATTGGTAACAACAATCAATTGAAGGTAACTACAAAATATAAAGTGCAGGAACACGGAAGTGAAGCTGACGAAGAAGTAAACAAATTGTTGTATGATAATTTGAAAAAACATTATTCAGCTGATTTAACTTATGAAAAGTTTGTAAATGCTTATGATGGTAAAAAACTGGGTATTTTACAAGCTTCAAAAGTTGGACCAACAGTTGCAGAAGACATCAAAACCAATGCTTATTGGGCAGTTCTTGGAGCGATGCTTATTGTTGGTTTGTATTTGGTTATCAGTTTCAGAAAATGGCAATACAGTTTGGGTGCAATTGCAGCTGTAGTACACGACGTAATATTTGTATTAGGAATATACTCTTTATGTTATAAGTTTATGCCTTTCGGAATGGAGATTGACCAGCATTTCATTGCTGCGATTCTTACGGTAATTGGATATTCTATGAATGACACTGTAATTGTATTTGACAGAGTTCGTGAATTTTTAGGAGGTAATAAGGCTAAAGGTGATTTTAATAGTATTGTAAATCAATCTATTAACAGTACAATGTCAAGAACTATTAATACATCATTAACTATGATTTTAGTATTATTGATTATGTTTATTTTTGGAGGTGATTCAATTCGAGGATTTATCTTCGCAATGCTAATTGGTATTATAGTTGGAACGTATTCTTCACTATTCATCGCAACTCCTGTTTTGTGTGATACTATGTCTGAGGAAGAACATTTAAGAATTGAAAAAGAACACAACTCTTAAAGTTGTAAAAATTATCTAATTATTCAAAAGACTCGAATTTTATTCGGGTCTTTTTTGTTTAAAATAGAAATCTACTTATTTGGTTCTTTGGGAAATGTTATAGGTTAGGACCAAATAATATTTAGTGAGGTTGCCATCACATGGCATAGTTTTAATTTTGAAAGACTTCTTCCACATAATTATTAAGCTGTCTTTTGAGATTTTCTTTACTACTCACTGTCGTGCTTAATTGATATTTTCTATGACACATTTTTAGTAACAATTTTAATTTAGTTTCTACCATACACTGAGCAATTTCGGGGTGTAGATTAACTTTGTTGATGTTTTTTCTGAACAGAACTAGAGGCTTCCTTTAGCGGGGTATAATAAAAAATACCCCTAAATAGTGTTCAACTTTTTAGGGGTATTCTATTTTAAAAGCTTCTGTTGTTTCGATTTTTTTTACTAAATCATATGCGAACTGGTTTTTCGGCAGTAAAAACAAAATACAATCCAATTAATATAAAAGGAATACTGAGCCATTGTCCTGTAGATAATAGGCCTAAAGCACTTTCGAAACCGCCTTGACTTTCTTTTACATATTCCACAACAAAACGTACAGACCATAAAAGTATTAGGAAAAGTCCAAATAAATAGCCTGATTTTTCTCTTACATCAGTTTTCCAATACAAGAAAAACAGTATGGCAAAAACAAAAATATAACAAAAAGCTTCATATAATTGTGCTGGGTGTTTGGCTGGAACTTGTAGCAATAAATAATCAAACTGTGGATTCGTTGCTATAGCGTTGTAAGCTTCATAGGGTGATGCTAATTGTGTTGCATTTACAGCTTCTCTCGCACTAAATTGATCCCGAACAAATCGAATTCCAAATGGTGAACTAGTTATGTTTCCAACAATTTCTGAATTGAAAAAATTGCCTAAACGTACGAAGATTGCACCACTTGCTACAGCAATTACAATTCTGTCTAAAATCCACATTTGGGGTCTTTTTAATATATTTTTACTGTAAAAGTACATGGTGATTATTATTGAAATTGCAGCACCATGACTTGCTAATCCTTGATAACCAGTAAATTCCCATCCATTTATGATGTGAAAAAGTGTGCCTTCGGGATTTTCTCTTATTGGAAGTAGTATTTCGGCCAAATGATTGCGATAATATTCCCAATCGTAGAAAAATACATGACCCAAACGAGCTCCAGCCAGTGTGGCTAAAACGGTCCAAATGAATAACGAATCTAATTTTTCTAATGATTCATTTTCCCGTTCGAATATTTTTTTCATTATAAACCAACCAAGCCCAAAAGCGATTACAAACATCAGGCTATAAAATCGAATTACAAAAAAACCTAAATCAATCCCTTCTGACGGATTCCAAATTATATTTAATGCGTGTGTCATATACTGTTTTTTATAGATTGTAAAAATATATATTTTAAGAAGAGTATGTCTTTATAAAAAGTTAATGTTTGTGCACACTTTTATTTTTGGACTCAAGACTTTGGTTTGATTGAGGCGACGAGGGAACGGGATCATAGCCTGTTTTCCCCCAGGGATGGCAACTCAATATTCTTTTTATTCCTAAAAAACCGCCATAGATTAAGCCGTGTTTTTGTAGCGCTTCAATCATATAACTCGAACAAGTAGGCTCAAATCTACAAGCAGAGGGCGTAAATGGAGAAATCGCAGTTTGATAGAACCGAACCAAAAAAACAAAGGGAAATATGAGGATTTTGTTTAACATACTTTATCAGAGTGTTCAGTGTTCAGTATATGAGTGTTCAGTTTAGGAGTGACTAGTGTTCAGTTGCATAGTGTTCAGTTAATAAGTGTTTAGATACTATTATATAAAATTTTTAGTAATCTGTCTACAACCTGTACCCGAAGCTTCGGGACTAAATTCTGCAATCTGATTACTGATAAATGTAACTGACCACTAAAAAACTGACCACTGACCACTAAATTATTGGATACTAAAAGTAGTTCCTTCTTTTCCGTCCTTCAACTGAATTCCTAAAGCAATCAATTGATTTCGTATTTGATCCGACATTGCAAAATCTTTATTTGCCCTTGCTTCATTTCGCATACCTATTAGCATATTGACTACTCCTTCTAGTTTTTCGTTATTGTTTTCAACTCCTTTTTCGTCCTTAAGTCCTAAAATATCAAAGATAAAAGTATTTATCGAATGACTAAATAATTTTAAATCTTCGGCTGTGAGGCTGGCAGAATTATCATTTAATAAATTGATACACCGAATTCCCTCAAATAAATTAGCAATGAGAATTGGAGTATTAAAATCGTCATTGATAGCCTCATAACAACTCTGAATCCAATCTGTTACTGAGAAAGAAGAAGTGGTTTTGGGTTGAATGGTTGCTATCAATTTTACACCTTCTAGCAATCTATTCAATCCTTTTTCGCTAGCTAACATGGCCTCGTTCGATATATCCAAAACACTTCGATAATGCGCTTGCAAAAAGCAAAAACGAACAGTGTTAGGTTGAAATTTCTTTTCGAAAAAAGTATTTTCACCCGAAAGCAATTCCATTGGTAAAATATAATTTCCAGTCGATTTGCTCATTCGTAAGCCGTTCATAGTAAGCATATTGGTGTGCATCCAAATATTTACAGGTGTTGTTCCATTACATGCTTTTCCTTGAGCCACTTCACATTCGTGATGCGGGAATTTTAAATCCATTCCACCTCCATGAATATCAAAATGATCTCCTAAATATTTGGTACTCATAGCGGTACATTCTAAATGCCAACCCGGAAAACCTTCGCCCCAAGGGGAATTCCAACGCATGATGTGTGCGGGGGAAGCATTTTTCCATAAGGCAAAATCTTGTGGATTTTTCTTTTCGTTTTGACCGTCTAAATCTCTTGTATTAGAAAACAATTCATCAATATTACGATGACTCAATTCGCCGTAATTCAGGCCTTTCTTGTTGTATTCATAGACATCAAAATAGACAGAACCTTGAGTTTCATAAGCAAAACCATCGGCTATCAGTTTTTGAATCAATTCAATTTGTTCAATTATATGTCCCGTTGCGGTTGGCTCGATTGTCGGAGCTAAGAAATTAAATTTTTCTAAAACCTGATGAAAATCGACGGTATATTTTTGAACTACCTCCATGGGTTCCAATTTTTCTAGTCGAGATTGTTTTACAAAACGATCGTTATCTACATTTCCATCATCGGTCAAATGTCCGGCATCGGTAATGTTTCTAACATAACGCGTTTTATAACCCAAATGTAAAAAATACCTAAAGATTACATCAAAAGACATAAATGTTCTTACATTTCCCAAATGTACATTACTGTAAACCGTTGGTCCACAAACATACATTCCAACATTTCCTTCGTGAATGGGCTCGAAAATTTCTTTTTCTCCCGATAGAGTATTGTATATTTTTAAGGATTGGGATTTGTATAGCGGCATTCTTGATTATGGTTTATTGTTTGTAGTTTATAGTTTGTAGTTTATAGTTTGTGTTTAATGAAAATAATTTGTTATTTAAATTTAAGTCCTTTTATTTCACAATTGTTGAGATAGTTCATCATAGAGCCAATTTTATTTTTCTCTAATTCAACCATTTCATTTAATTCCAATTGTTGTTCTTCTGAAATCAATTTTTTATCAAATGCTCTAAACGATCGAGATTTTACTTCACCGGACGAGCCTTTTGCTATGCTCAAAAATTGAATAAATTCTCTATTTCCATTCCGTTCAAAACCTTCAGCAATATTGTCTATAATAGAGCCTGAGCTTCTGTCAATTTGGTCTTTTAGGGAATAGTTGGTCTTTAGATTTGTATTTTGAATTAGAAATTCAACATATTGACAGATTTCTCTAGCCAATCTCCATATTTCTACTTCCTCGAATTTTAGTATTTTTCCCAAAACAACAAACTATAAACCCAAAACTATAAACTCTTTAAAACTTCGTTTCTAACTTTATATATTCTAAGAGTTCTCTGCGAGTTTGTTCTTCTTTAAATTTACCGCCAAATTCTGAGGTTACTGTGCTGCTTTCGATGTCTTTTATCCCTCTCGAATTGACACAAAGATGTTTGGCATCGATAATACACGCCACGTCTTGAGTGCCCAACGCTATTTGAAGTTCTTGAACAATTTGCATCGTTAAGCGTTCTTGAACTTGAGGTCTTTTGGCATAAAATTCGACGATACGATTTATTTTCGAAAGTCCTACAACTCTTCCGTTGGAGATATAAGCAACGTGTGCTCTTCCAATAATAGGCAATAAATGATGTTCGCAAGTAGAATAAACAGTGATGTTTTTTTCGACCAGCATTTCACCATATTTATAATTATTTTCAAAAGTGGAAGCATTTGGTTTTTTAGCAGGATTTAAACCTCCAAAAATTTCTTTCACAAACATTTTTGCTACTCGATTTGGGGTTCCTTTTAAACTATCGTCGGTCAGATCCATGCCCAGAGTAAGGAGTATATTTTCGACGTCTTTTTTTATACTGCTGATTTTTTCATCGTCAGAAATATCAAAAGCATCTTCTCTTACTGGGTTTTTTGCAGATGAACTAATATGATTATCTCCTATTTCGTCCTGAAATTCTTCGTTGTTTGTCATTAAAAGTTACAATTAATGTGTAAAATATATTAGGGGGCAAAGATAATTAATTTAAGCTAAAGAATTTCTAAAGCTTTCAATAATTAATCTAATAAATTATACTCGATTTTAAAAAATAATATCAGTTTTCTTATTTCGAATTATAGACTTGAATGGCTACTTTTAATATTTGTACAGCACGAATTAAATCCTCTTTTTTGAGTACATAAGCGATTCGAACTTGGTTCAAACCTACTCCTGATGTCGAATAGAATCCTGCTGCAGGGGCTACCATTACGGTTTCGCCATCCAAGTTGTAACTTTCAAGAAGCCATTGGGCAAAATCATCGGTGTTGTCAACAGGCAATTGTGCAATGCAATAAAACGCTGCTTTTGGTGTGGTTACAATTACACCTTCTATTTTGTTTAATTCAGTAATTAAGGCGTCCCTTCGTTCTTTATATTCTGAAATCACTTCATCAAAATAACTTTGAGGGGTATCTATTGCAGCTTCGCAAGCGATTTGTTCAATGGTTGGAGGGCATAAACGAGCCTGAGCAAATTTCATCGAAGCAGAAATAACCTCTCTGTTTTTGGTTATCATGCAGCCAATTCGAGCACCACACATACTGTATCTTTTTGAAACAGAATCAATCATTATGGCATTTTCTTCGATGCCTTCAATGTTCATGATAGAATAATGCTTTTCGTTTTCATCGTATACAAATTCGCGATACACTTCATCCGCAATTAAAAATAAATCGTGCTTTTTGACCATTGCCGCCAATTGCAATATTTCGTCTTTAGAATACAAATATCCTGTTGGATTTCCAGGATTGCAAATTAGTATTGCTTTGGTTTTTGCTGTAATTAATTTTTCAAAATCGGCAATTGGAGGTAAGGCAAATCCGGTGTCTATAGTTGAAATTACGGGCACCACTTTCACTCCGGATGCAATAGAAAATCCATTGTAATTCGCATAAAATGGTTCTGGAATAATAACTTCATCATTGACATCCATGGTGCTTCCCATGGCAAATAATAAGGCTTCTGAACCTCCTGTTGTAATGATGATATCTTCCAATTCAATTGGTAATCCGTGATTTTTATAATACTGTGAAAGTTT
>JAYVIK010000111.1:0-14648 GCA_043770265.1 Flavobacterium sp.
GAACCAAGAAAAAGCGGCCAAAGGAGATACCGTTATGGCAACATCTACGCGTCTTTTCCAAGGAAGAGTTGTTGAAGATACTGAAGGTAAAAAAGGAGAGTCTTTGCTCTCTTCTACACCGGTTGTAGTTTTGTCAACAATCTTGGGTAGAACGCCAACAATTGAAGAATATAAAACGGCGGTAGAAGGTATCAACCTGACTAAGTTTGCGCCTTCGCATAAGTTATTAGTTAAATAATTTACCTAATTCGTTAATTATAGTTTAAAAGCCTGAGTCTAGTGATTCAGGCTTTTTTTTAGCAATATTCCCAATATTTTGAATTACCAATAAAACTCTTCTAATGGTTTGTAAGAGAAAAATACTATATTTGAAAATAAATAAAGTATGACGTTTTTCAGACAAAGCGACCCAATATAGGGTGGTAAAGTCGTACATCGTCAGACTTATGTATAAGTTAGCGGCTATTTTACCCAAGCTAAAAAAAATACAGAAACTATGAAAAAAATTATTTTGACAATTTGTTTGATATTAATTGTGTCTTGCAAAAATGATAAAACAAATGCAATAATGAATTTTAACTATGATAACTTAAACATTTCTAATAATGAGGCAAAAAAGTTATGCATAAAAGGAATGAACAAAGCGCAAATGAAAAATTTTGAAGAAGCAAAAATAGCACTTGAAAAAGCCAATGAAATTGAACAGAGTAATGTTATTATTATGAACGCCTTGGCAAATACCGTAAATATTTTAGGTGAAACAGAAAAGGCAGAAAATTTATATAAAAACTCCTTAAAAACTGACGAAAGTTTTATGCCTACTTATGGGAATTATGGTAATTTATTGAATGAACAAAGACGCTTTGATGAATCAGAAAAAATATTATTGGAAGGTTTAAAACGAGAACCAATAAAGAGCCACAAAGTTGGTTTGTATTTTAATTTGTCATTAATAATGAAGAAACAAAAACAAAGTAAAACTGCGAAACAATATGCGGAATTGTCTATAGAAAATTGTGAAATAGATGATGCACGTAGGGAAGAAATTATCGATTTTATGAATGAAATTAAAAGAGATTGTGAGTAAAAAAACCGTCCCAATAATCCACATCTTTAATCAAGCAAAAAAAAATTATTTCTGATTTCAATCTACCATATTTATTTTATTTTATAATCCAATTTACAATAAACGGAGGTTTTTAGAGAAGCTGACGTTGACGCCAATTAATAAAAACAAAATTACCTATGAATAAAAAACAAAAAATATCAAGTGGAATTAGAGAAAAAATAATTTTTTCAATAATGTTATTTCTTTTTGCGATTTTAAATGGATTTTCCCAACAACAAAAACTTAATCCGAAGATTAAAAACGAATCTAAATTAAATCCTCAAAGTACAAAGGCAACGAATAAGATTACGGATGTTGATGGAGCAACTTATTGTTCTGGTGAAATTGATGATGTATCAATAAAAGAAATTAATAAAATTGGTATAACTGCAAGTAAATTAGAAGAATTAGTGCAATGTACCATAGGTGATTTTGACGGAAATGGGTATCTTGACTTTGTAATTTGGGGTATTGACAAAACAAAAAAAATTAAAAATAACGTTCAATGGTCGGATGGAGAAAATTATGTTGTCTTATTTTTTGAGAAATCAAAAATTATAAAAATAAAAAAAATTAAAACAACTCCAGGATTTTATCTGGTACATTATCTACCTCGTTCAAAAAAGGGGGTAAATGGTGAACCAATTACGAAAAATGACGCTTTATGGATTTGGGGAGAAACCGGCGGTTACGACGATTATTCAAAAGGCAAAGTTTATATTTATGACTCAAAATCAGAAAACTTCAAAATGACCGAGTTTGGCAAAAAATAACCCCACTCTACAAAGTCTTCCCTAAAATAAAATTATTTTTATATTCTGGTGTTCTGCGCGAACGTCACTCCAACAATCGAAGAATATAAAACGGCGGGAGAAGGTATCAACCTGACTAAGTTTGCGCATTCACATAAGTTATTAGTTAAATAATTCACATAATTAGTTAATTATAGTTTAAAAGCCTGAGTCTAGTGATTCAGGCTTTTTTTTAGCAATATTCCAAATATTTTGTATTACCGAAATTAAAGCTCTTCTGTGGTTTTTTCGTGAAAAATACTATATTTGGAAATAAATAAAGTATGACGTTTATTATACAAATTAACCCAATACTTGGTGCATAGGTCTTATTTTGTTAGACCTATAAGCTAGTTGGCTGCAATACTACGCGAAAACGTAAAATAGACATTTTAATATGGTAAGTCATTAAGTAATTTATTTGTAATATTGCGAAAATATTTTTGAATGGATGAAAATAAACCAAATCGAGAAAAGAGAAAGCGAATAATGACAAGCATTGTTGATTCTGAAATATATGGCGATAACATATGCTCTATAAATGCTAAGTTTATTACAAATTACGAGCTAACATTTAAAACTAATTTATTTAAAGATAAGCATTATAATATACGTAAAGATTTCGGCGAAGACGATGGTACACCAAGAAATGGAATTGATGAAGAAAGTGTATGTAAATTAATTGAAAACACATTAATACACGTTTTACATTATTCAATGCGTTATGGGTCAATTATAAATTATCCGCCGTTCAATCCAAAAACAAGTTTTAGAATAGTTTTACAAGATAAAACTTCAGGCGAGAAAGATTTCTTAAATGTAGCTGCAGAATATCATTTCGAAAGTTTAAACTCTTTTGAAATCACAATTTGGACTGCAATGGCAATTGAAAATTTTCGCTATCGTGACCCGCAATATATTGTAGAAATTCATAACGATAAAACAGTTTTAAAACAAAAAGAGCGTGGTAAAATAAACTATAAAATGGAGTTAGAATTACCATAATCTATAAATAACGTAAAAACTATAAATTAATACAATGGAAAAATTGCGTACAATAGAATAAATCGCTATACTTTTGTATTAGACAATGCCAAGACTAAGTCTCTTCAAAGCCGAAAGGCAAGACGCTTTACTCTTTAAGGGCTAAAAGAAGCTTCCAAATATGGGGGCTTTTTTGTTACAAATATTTTGACGAAAAAAAGTACTGCAGCCAAAGTTTGTTTTATATCTTTGAGGTCAGTGCATAACCGCAAGTTCCGGCTTCTTTAGTCCGCAACAGACGTAAAGCCTAGGAACGTTGTAGGATATGACATAATTATGAAAACTAAAAAATTAGATTTAGAAATTGATACTATTGGAGGATTAAGTTCTTTAACATTGTCCGAAGAAAAAGCTTTGAGTGACTTCTTTAAAAAGAAAAAATCAACAAAAAAAATAACGAATAAAAAGAAACTTAATACCTAACAAAGCACATCCTACAACAGCTATGGGTTCGTTGCGTAGAAGGAATCAACCTGACTAAGTTTGCGCCATCTAATAAGTTATTAGTTAAATAATTCACATAATTTGTTAATTATAGTTTAAAAGCCTGATTCTAATGATTCAGGCTTTTTTTTGTATTCCATTTTTTTGTACCTTGTAATGTTCAAAAAAGATTTACAAAACTAAATACTATAAATACTATGGCTTTTGATATTGAAATGATTAAAAAAGTGTATGCCAATATGACTAGTCGTGTTGATGCTGCACGCGAATTAGTAGGTCGTCCACTAACATTGACAGAGAAAATATTGTACACGCATCTTTGGGAAGGACAACCTAGTCAAACTTTTTCGAGAGGTGTCGATTATGTTGATTTTGCTCCAGATAGAGTAGCTTGTCAAGACGCAACGGCTCAAATGGCTTTGTTGCAATTTATGCACGCTGGTAAAAAAACGGTTGCTGTTCCTACAACGGTTCACTGTGATCACTTGATTTTAGCTAAAAATGGAGCTGAAAAAGATTTGGCTGTAGCCAATACACAATCCAAAGAAGTTTTTGATTTCCTTTCTTCTGTTTCCAATAAATATGGAATTGGTTTTTGGAAACCAGGTTCGGGAATTATCCACCAAATCGTTTTAGAAAACTATGCTTTCCCCGGAGGTTTGATGATTGGAACCGATTCGCATACAGTAAATGCTGGCGGATTGGGAATGTTGGCAATTGGTGTTGGTGGTGCTGATGCGGTGGATGTAATGTCGGGAATGTCTTGGGAATTGAAATTTCCAAAATTGATAGGCGTAAAATTGACCGGAAAACTTTCGGGTTGGACTGCACCAAAAGACGTAATTCTTAAAGTTGCCGATATTCTTACTGTAAAAGGTGGAACAGGCGCTATTGTTGAATATTTTGGCGAAGGCGCAACTTCAATGTCGTGTACAGGAAAAGGAACTATCTGTAATATGGGTGCCGAAATTGGAGCGACCACTTCTACATTTGGTTATGACGAATCGATGCGAAGATACCTTTCTGCAACGGGTCGTCAGGATGTGGTTGATGCTGCCGATACAGTGGCGTCTTACTTGACTGCCGACCCAGAAGTTTATGCTAATCCAGCAACTTATTTTGACCAATTAATCGAAATCAACCTTTCGGAATTAGAGCCACACATCAACGGACCTTTTACGCCAGACAGAGGAACTCCAGTTTCTAAAATGAAAGAAGAAGCTGCCGCAAACGGTTGGCCAATTAAAGTAGAGTGGGGATTAATCGGTTCTTGTACCAATTCTTCTTACGAAGATATGGCTCGTGCTGCGTCTATCGTAAACCAAGCAGTAGAACACGGAATCACTCCAAAAGCAGAATTTGGAATCAATCCTGGTTCTGAACAAATTAGATATACTATCGAAAGAGATGGCATCATCGCTACTTTCGAAAAAATGGGAACCAAAGTATTTACCAATGCTTGTGGTCCTTGCATCGGACAATGGGATAGAGCAGGAGCAGATAAAGGAGAGAAAAACACCATCGTTCATTCGTTCAATAGAAACTTCTCTAAACGTGCCGATGGAAACCCAAACACACACGCTTTTGTAACATCGCCAGAAATGGTGGCGGCATTAGCCATTGCAGGTCGTTTGGACTTTAACCCTTTGACCGATTCGTTGATTAATGACAACGGTGAAGAAGTAAAATTGACTGCGCCTTACGGTGATGAATTACCCAAAAGAGGTTTTGCGGTTGAAGACAATGGATTCCAAGCACCAGCAGCTGATGGAAGCGGTGTCGTTGTAGCAGTTTCTGAAACTTCAGACAGATTGCAACTTTTGGCACCGTTCGAAGCTTGGGATGGAAATAATATTATGGGAGCCAAATTATTGATCAAAGCTTTCGGAAAATGTACTACCGATCATATTTCTATGGCTGGACCTTGGTTGCGTTTCCGTGGTCACTTGGATAATATTTCAAACAATATGTTGATAGGAGCTGTGAATGCTTTTACTGAAAAAACAAATTCGGTTAAAAATCAATTGTCAGGACAATTCGATACCGTTCCTGCTGTAGCTCGTGCCTATAAAGCGGCTGGAATAGTCTCCGTTGTTGTGGGCGACCATAATTATGGCGAAGGTTCCTCTCGGGAACACGCCGCAATGGAACCTCGTTTCTTGGGTGTGAAAGCGGTTTTGGTAAAATCTTTCGCTCGTATTCACGAAACCAATTTGAAAAAACAAGGAATGTTAGGATTGACTTTTGCCAACGAAGCGGATTATGACAAAATCCAAGAAGATGACACCATCAACTTCGTGGACTTGGTTGATTTTGCTCCTGGAAAACCCTTGACTTTAGAATTCGTTCACGCAGATGGTTCTAAAGATATTGTCTTAGCAAACCACACTTACAATGACAGTCAAATTGGTTGGTTCGTTGCAGGTTCAGCATTAAACTTGATTGCTGCTGCGGGAAATGCATAATTTTAAAACACTAATGATATCAAAAATGCTCAAGGAAACTTGGGCATTTTTTGTTTCTAAAAGAGTTTTCAGTAGGAGCTGAGGAAAGGCTTGTCGGGAATAAGAAATGGGGTGGATGGTTTGTACGAGAAAAATACTATTTTTGAATAGAAATAACGTACGACGTTTGTCAGATAAAGCGATCCAATATAGGGTGTATATGCTCTATAAGGTAGCGAGTATAAATTAGATAAAAGTCAGTTGATAAAAAGTGAAACGGAAAATAACAAATTGAAAAATGGAAATTCCAAAAATTAAATTAGTTCCAAGTCCAGAAACAAACGAAGCGAAAACTGCGGTAGGTTACAAATGGAATGAAATTGCGGGGACTAGACATTTCTTAGGCGGAAAACCTGAAGAAGTTAGTGAGGATGATTATCCTACTTGCGACAATTGCAAAAAGGAAATGACGTTTTATGCTCAAATAGATAGTATTGGTGAAAATTATGATTTAGCTGATTGTATGTTCATTCATAATTATGTTTGTTTTAGTTGCTTAACTGTAAAAGCTCAATTAATGCAACTATTAGCATAAATCAAATCATTATACCAAAAAACTTCCCAGCTCTACTATGTCTCCCTAAAATAAAATAATTGCTCTATTCTAGGTTGCTGTGCAATTCCGATTGCTAACGGAATCGCACGACATCCCAGATTTAAAAGCGCTTTTATTACAAAAGACATCGGGCAGCGGGCAAAACGGAAAAAAAATTTTTACAAAAAGACATCTGTTAGATACCTTAAAACAAAACACAATGAAAAATCCGATTTATTCGCACACTGGTCATTGGATTATCCGTAAATATTAATTTATATTTGCGTGATTTAAAACTATCAAGTACCATGCGAAAGGAAACTTTCAAGAACGGTTGCGCGACTAGATTGTAAATTGCAGTATCAAAATCTATTTCAAACTTATTGTATAGAAGTGTATTTTTTGTGAATAAAAAAATAATTTGACACCTCAGAAAAAGAAGGCGTATCCGAAAAGCCATACGAGTAGGACGAAAAATAAAATAAAATTAATATAAAAGTAAAATGAAAAAAACATTCTTATTCTTCTTCTTGACAATCTCATTTCTAATTGCCGGAACACAAAATTTAAAAGCACAATGTCCTGTTAGACTCGATTTTCTCGAAAAAGCAGTAGTGCTTAGCAAAGACAAATTCGATACTGCGGTTTTAGGTAAGGGTTATTCGTTAAGCCCTATAAAAGGAAATGGTAAATCCGATTTTGTTCAATATTGGTGCGACTCCAGAAGACCAGGTGGAGCTCTTGATCAAGTAGAAAGAACAGCTGGTGACGGCATTCAAACGGCAATAGGATTTAACACCGTTGACAAAGAACTTTATCTTAACTTCAAAAAAGATTTACAGAAAAAAAAATATAAATTGATTGAACAAAAAGAGCAACCAGTTGGAGCATTAACAGCTACTTTTTATTATTATGCCAATCAAAAATATCAAGTGCATTATTATACTTATTATTTTGCTAAAGACGGAACTACAAGATATGTAATGAATATTATCAAAATTTAAGCACTGAATTGCAAGAAATGCTATTGGTCAAAAGGCGTTATATCAAGTTAAAAATTAAATTTAAAAAGTATTTTAGATTTCTACTTAATGAAACCCAGCTCAACGAGATCTACCCTAAAATCAAATTATTGTTCTATTCGGAGGTTATGTGCGATCTTGTCTATATACAAGTTAGCAACTATTTCAAAAAAATTGTAAAATGTATTCGAATCGGAAAATTATCTCCATATTATTACTTTTATTTTTCGGAGCAATAATATTTGGTTGTTTACTTAATTCTAAAAATGGACCAGCGGAGTTTTTCAGCGCCAAAATACCTACTAACTTTCAGGGTCAGAAAGCTATTGTAAATTTCAATAATAGCCAAATTGATTCTCTTAAAAAACTCATTGTTACTGAACCTAAGTTGGAAATAGTTGGCGATGGTTATAGTGGTTATGTTTTTTATTTTTGGTATAAACCTGAAACAGCGGGCGAAATATATATAAAAGGCTATGAAGCAACTAATAATATACCTTTGTCTAATAGTAACCTTGAAGAAAACACTTTAAACGAAATTCAAAATGGAAGTGAAAATTATGTGTTATTTAAAGGCGAATCTATAATTTCAGAAGGCACAATGGAAAAATATTTTCCCGCTCGTTTCGAAGTCTGGTTTACATCAAAGAATAAGAGTCAAAAAAAAGTCTTGGAGAAATTATATATAATTGATGGTTGGGATAGATAGAGAAACAGCCCGCTCTACGAGGTCTTCCTTAAAATAAAATTATTGTTCGATTCTGGTGTGCTCTGCGAACGTCTCTGACTTCGCAACCGTTACAATAGACCACAGAGTTCATAACTCAAAAAAATATTTATTTGTAGTTTCAATCTACTATATTTACTTGATTGTACAATTCAATTTATACAAACGGAAGTTTTAGATAAGCTGACGTTCGCTGAATGGCATAAGAAAAATTCCTTGACATAAAGACTTTTGATTGTACAAAAATTGTATCTTCGCTAAAGTCATTAGTAACCACAAAGCAATGGAAAGTATAACAGTTTACCCAAAAAATGCAAAGCAAAAATCCTTGTTGCAATCTTTATTGGAGGAAATGAAAGTTCGATATGAGATTGCAACCTCAAATGATGAAACAGTATTAAGTGAAAAAGATTTTTTTGCTAAAATTGATAGGTCGATTACTCAATCTGAAAATGGAAACACAAAAGTATTGTCTAAGGACAAACAAAAGGAGTTTTTAGGACTATGAGTTATTCAATTGAATTAACCATTGATGCTGAAAAAGACATTGAAAAGTTCAAAAAATCGGGTGACAAAAAAGTTTTACTAAAAATCGACAAATTATTAGATGAACTTAGAGCGCATCCTAAATCAGGAACGGGAAAGCCGGAACAATTAAAGTATTAGGAAGTACCGACTTGGTCAAGAAGATTAACAAACAATCATAGATTAATATACAGAATTCAAGAAAACAGAGTTGTTGTGTTGGTTTTATCATTTTGGGGACACTACGGAGACAAATAAAAAGTACATCGTTCATCGACAACAGCTGTATTTAGAGGGGTTTGTAGCGCCAATTTTGAATTGAAATCATCAAGTATCTTCAGTTAACACTATCCACTTATCGAAAAAAATTAGAGTCCTGTTATCTAACGGAATCAAGAGGCAAGTAAGCCTCTTTTTTTGTGGAGTGATTTTTAAAGCAACTCTCTTTGAAGCTATTTAAAATTACATTTTTAATCTGGCAAAAAAAACTAGCAAGACATAAAGCCTCGTGACAATCAAAAATTTAATAATCAAACCTAGGCTAATATCAATTTTAACGATTGTTAAGCTACTGTTACGTCAAAAAAAAATCTTAAATTGGGACCAAAACCAATCCAACTACCCTAATTAAAACAAAAATAGTATGAAACCAATCGTAATGCTTTTAATGTTCCTTTTTGCAGGATCTATTTTTTCTCAAAAAATAACCAAACGCACTTTAAAACCTTCGGATGTTTACCGTTTGCAAAACTTGAGTGATTCCCATATTTCTCCCGATGGCAATTGGGTTGCCTACACACTATCAACGGTGGATTCTTTAAAAAACAAACGAAACTCTGATATTTGGATGGTTTCTTGGGATGGCAAAGAGTCGATTCAATTGACCAATAGTCCAGAAAGTGAATCACAGCCCAGCTGGAGTCCTGATGGCAAATATTTGTCCTTTGTGTCTTCGCGAAATGGTCTCAAAGGCAGTCAAATTTGGATCATGGACAGACGAGGAGGCGAAGCCAAACAACTAACCGATTTGAAAAAAGGAGATTTAGACGAGTACGAATGGTCGCCAAATGGATCCAAAATTGCTTTAGTAATCAAAACCCAATCTGATACGGCTAAAGTAAAAACTCCAAAACCAATTGTAATCGATCGTTACCATTTCAAACAAGATGTTGAAGGGTATTTAACCCGAAAACCATCGCATCTTTATCTTTATGATGTTGCCACCAAAAAAATGGATACTCTTACTAAAGGAATTTATGACGAAACCGATCCCAAATGGTCACCCGATGGTTCTCAAATTGCCTTTTTGAGTAATCGTACCACCGATCCCGACAGAAATGAAAACTCTGATATTTGGGTTATTGATGCTAAAGCGAATGCTGCTATGAAGCAAATAACCACTTGGACAGGAAGTGATTCTTCAATACAATGGAGTCCAGATGGAAAGCAAATAGCCTATTTAAGATCTACTTCTTCTGATAATTATATTATGTACGACCAAACTGTTTTGTGTGTCGTTTCTAAAGAAGGCGGTGAACCTAAACTACTCTCAAAATCTTTGGACAGACCTGTTGGAAGCCCACGTTGGACCAAAAATGGAACTTCAATAATGGCTTTGGTTACAGATGATAGAACCAGATACGTTGCCGAATTTTCTATTTCAGATAGTAAAATGACTAAAATAGCCAGCGGTAATCGAAGTTTTTCCTCATTAGAACTTCATTCTTCGGGCAGTTTTTTAACGGCTATGAGTGATTCACAAATGCCAACAGAAATCTATGCGCTTGAAAATGGAAGTCCACGTCGTCTTACCAAACACCAAGATTCTTTTTTAGAAAAAATTACACTAGCTTCAGTAGAAGGATTTACATCAAAAAGTAAAGATGGAATGTTGGTTTCTAATCTTTTGTACCGTCCTGCAAATGCAACGGTTGGTAAAAAATTGCCAACCATTTTCTTCATTCACGGTGGACCAGTGGGTCAGGATGAATATAGTTTTGATCTCTCCAGACAAATGTTGGCCGCTGCCGGTTATGCTGTCGTAGGGGTTAATTATCGTGGTTCGAATGGTCGCGGCTTGGATTATTGTAAAGTTATTTCGGGTGATTGGGGCAATAAAGAAGTGTTGGATATTTTAGGAGCTGCAGATTATGTTGTTCAAAAAGGCATCGCCGATGCTGAGAAATTGGGAATAGGAGGATGGAGTTACGGTGGTATTTTGACGGATTATGTCATTGCTTCGGATACCCGTTTCAAAGCGGCTTCAAGCGGTGCAGGTGTAGCTATGGTTTCTTCGATGTACGGAGTGGATCAATACATTTTACAATATGACAATGAAATTGGGCAACCATGGAAAAACTTTGATAAGTATGTGGCGCTTTCGTATCCTTTTTTGAAAGCCAATAAAATCAAAACGCCTACACAATTTATGGTGGGTGAAAGTGATTATAATGTTCCGGCTATAGGTAGCGAGCAAATGTATCAGGCTTTCAAATCTTTAGGGATACCAACGGAGCTTATTATCTATCCCGGACAATTTCACGGCATTACAAATTCGAGTTTTCAAAAAGATCGTTTCGAACGGTATTTGACTTGGTTTAATTCCTATTTGATGAAAAAATAAGACTATTAATTAAAAAAGTTGGGCCATTGGTTCAACTTTTTTTTCAACAATAATTTTGTTAAATCGATTATAAAGAGTTGTTAAAAGTGGGTGTTTTTTGCATTTTTAGTTTAGATTTGCGTATTCATACTTGTTTTTCGTTTGTTTTGACATCAAAGTAAGGTAATTGTTGAGTTTTTCGAAATTTTTAATTAACTTTTCATCTCAAATGCAAATGATATTTATGAATTAGAGTTTGAATTTAAATGGAGTTTATGGGGTATTATAAGTATATTTTTTTGATCGTTTTTTTTAGTAGCATGAGTCTTTTTTCGCAGGAAAAATTCAAGCAACATACTGTTTCTAAAGGCGAAACCATCAGCGAAATTGCACAGAAATACAATGTTAAACCTTCGGCAATTTATGAACTCAATCCCGATGCTGTCAATGGAATTAAATACAAGACGGTTTTATTGATTCCAACCAATACAAAAAAAAATAAAGCAGTTTCCACTTCAACAATTGCAAGCAATCTTGCTGAAAAAACGCATGAAGTCCTTCCTAAAGAAACGATTTATGGTATTGCAAAACAATGCAATATAAGCGTTACCGAGTTGTATAAAATCAATCCTGATTTGGAAAAAGAAGGTTTAAAGACAGGTCAAAAAATTAATATTCCTCAAAATGCTCCCGATGATTTTGTAGTGACACCAACTCTGGAAAAATTCGAGGAAACTCTACAAACAACAACTCCAAAAGCAGTTCTACCTGAAATAAAAAATCCCAAAACTGAAGTTGTTGTTGCTACAAAGTCAGGAGAGAAAGTTCAAATTTCTAATGAAGGAATTGTTTATGAAGTTTTGCCCAAAGAATCGTTGTATTCCATCGCCAAAAAATACGGAATCACTCTTGCCAATTTGCAAAAAGCCAATCCTGAATTAGGTAAGAAATCCTTGAAAGCAGGTCAAAAAATTATAGTTCCAGTAAATGCGGATGCTTATACTACTTTGGTCGCAGAAAAAGCCCCGAATTTAGATAATGCTGAAAAAGAGGAAACTAAGCAAACTCCAGTTTTGCAACAGTCTGTTGTTGAGAATAAAAAAATGGAAGTTGAAAAAACAATTTCAGTGGTGTCTCAAACTAAAGACGACCACAAAAAATCAACAACCGATATCACGCACGAAGTCCTACCTAAAGAATCTTTGTATTCCATAGCAAAACAATACGGAATTTCACTTTCCGAATTGAAAAAAGCCAATTCAGATTTGCAGAATAAATCATTGAAAGTGGGTCAAAAGATTACGGTTCCAATAAAATCGGATGCTAATTTGAGTTTGGTTGTCGAAAAAGTAACAGAAAAAAAAGAAGCTAAAAACGAAAAGGAACTAGCAATTGTACCACCAGTTAATATTGAGGTTAAAAATCCAGAGGCTGACATTACTCACGAGGTTCTGCCAAAAGAAACCAAGTACGGAATTGCCAAACAATATGGTCTCACGATTTCAGAATTAGAAAAACAAAATCCGAATATTTCAAAAAAATTATTGGTGGGTTCTGTTCTTAAAATCAGCGGTTCCAAATTAGTTCAGAAAGAGATTGCTGCCGAAAATGCAATTGCACTTGAAGCTGCGTTTGTCAACGAAAAAATTGAAAATAAGGAGACAAATATAGTGCGGGATGCCACTTTTGTAGATCAATTGATTTCGAAGGCTTCCGAAAATATTGGAACAAGATACCGTTCAGGTGGAACCACAACGGATGGTTTCGATTGTTCGGGATTGATGTGTTATACTTTCAGTAGTTACGATATTAAGTTGCCTAGATCTTCGGTAGAAATGGCTTCTTACGGTTCAAAAATTGATGCCCAAAATGCCCAAAAAGGCGATTTAATTTTCTTCAAAACCAGAGGAAGTGGACGAATTAACCACGTAGGAATGGTAGTCGAAGTACTTGAAGGCGAAATAAAATTCATTCATTCTGCCACTCACGGTGGCGTGATTATTTCTTCTACCAAAGAATCGTATTACGAAAGGAATTTAGCTCAGATTAATAGGGTGTTGTAAACGCTTTTGTAATTTATTTTGTAAAATTCTTAAGGTGACTTGGGAGTTTTTTTGTTCAATTTGTATTTTTCAGCTAACGCTGGTGCTAGTTGGGATTATGAGTTAATTACTTTTAGAGTAAAATCTATTTCAATGAGCTTGTCTAAAATTATTCCTTTTGTAAAATAATCTTTTTTCAATTCAATACTAGAGCTTATATAATTTTTAAAGTCAATTGAAGAAAAATCTGTGAAAGGAAATCCAAAAACATGGCCTAGAAATTCAATTTCTGTAAATTTTTCATCCTCATATAGATATTTCATTCTATTTAGTAACAAAATAGGTGTTTCTGCTTCTCTTTTAGTCATCACAAAAACACCAATTCTTCTTTCAAAATATATTACCGGTAAATCATTTAAATTATATCTTGCGAAATCTCTCAATAATTTATATTTTATATCATTTCCAATTTTGTTTTTGGATTGTCTATCAAATTCTTCAAACCACATTTTTAATAAACCTCTTTTGAAATTTCGGCATAATTCTTTTTGAAAATCTATCTTAAAAAGAAAGGATTGTTTTATAGTAAGTCTAGGTTTACCATTCCGTTCTTTAATATCAAAAAATTTAGATTTGAATTGTCCAACTTGGCGCTTAGGGTTTCCGCCTCCTAAAAATCGTTGACGGGAGATACAAAAAGTTTCTTTCAATGCTTCCTCAATCGAATAATTATTAGTTTGAGTCGTCGCTCCAAAATATTCATTGCAATTATCACAAACATGTTTATTAAAATTTTGTCCACCAAGTGATTTTGGAATCGAGTGAGCTTTTTTATTAAATGTCACTGTAGGTTCTGATTCAAAACACCAAATACAATTTTTATTCATACATTATTGGAAATTTTTGTGCAGTTTATTTCGAAATATTTTCTCTCAAATATATTAATTTTTTCTTATGTTTTTATATATATAAACGTCTGTTTATATTCTAAATGCACTGTACTATTCCAACGGATTGAAATCCGTTGCTACAATACAAGTCGTTCCTATGGAACTTCACGGCAAAGAACCGTTGGTTCATATCATTTTGTAGGGTTGGACTTTTGTCCAATTATAGAAATAAATCAAGCAAGAATGGAGAGCCGTTGGCTCGGTTCATATTTTTTTTTCGTTATAAAATTTAAGGTGTAAATAAAGTGTTGTTTTTGAAATTGTTATCTTTTATTGTGATTGTATTTTTAATCCAGATTCGCGTGAGGGATTGAAGTGGAGCTCTTTTTTCTTTTCAATTGCCACGGGTTTAAA
>JAYVIK010000112.1:0-4922 GCA_043770265.1 Flavobacterium sp.
TATTACAATGTATTGAATATAAACAACAAATGGTCTTTACATAGCGAATTTGACAATCGGGTTTTCCTAAATCCTTTTGAACAAAATTTATATTTAATACGAATGAATGGACATTATAAAATCTATAACAATATAGACTTAGGAGCCGGATTTGCCTATTTTTCGGTTGCGACTCAAAACCCCGAAGTTACTTTTGATTTTAATGTTCCAGAATACAGAGGACAGCAGGATATCACTTGGAAAAAAGCATACGGAGACTTTACCCTAAACCAAAGATTTCAAGTGGAAGAACGATTTTTTCACAATGCTAATAATGTAGGACTCCTTCCTGGAACTACTTTTTTCTGGAGATTCAGATACCGAATTCAAGCGGAATTTAATTTTTGGAAAAAAGAAAACCAGTTTTTAAAAGCGATAGTTTATGACGAATTGATGATGAATGGTGGAGAAAATATTGTAAAAAACACCTTTGACCAAAACCGAATTTATGCCGCTTTAGACTATGGTATTAACAAAAACATTACTCTGGAATTGGGGTATTTAAACAGTTTCCAGCAACGGGCGAGTGGTGTAAACTATTTCAATCGTGACATTATTCGGTTTACATTTTATCATAAAATAAACATTCAGATAAAGAAATAGCATAAAAAAATTCCCAAACACAAGATTGCGTTTGGGAATTTTTTTAAATTTTTGTGATAAAAAATTAACTATTCTTGAGGTTGGTTTCCTCCATTTTCTATACCACCTTTTCTTCCTTCACCACCTTGTTTACTCTCTCTGGCTTCTCTCATTTTTTCTCTATTGGCGGCTTCATTTTCTTTCATTTTTTTGAATTGCTCAGGAGTCAAGATGGCTTTCAACTTGGCATCTGTTTCCATTTTTTCTTCGTTTCTTTTCTGCACAAGAGCTTTTCGTTCTTCACTAGTCAACGCTGCAGCATTGCTAGCCATTCGTTGGTCTCTCATCGCTTGAAGTTTGGCTCCTTGCGCTGCAATAATCGGCTTGATTTGCTCTTGTTGGTTAGCATCCAATTTCAATTCGGTTGTCATTCTATCCAACAAAGCTTGATTTCTCTGCTCTGGTGATATTCTCTCTTTTTGTCCTTTATTTCCTTTTTTTTCAGGTTTGGTTTGCTCTTGTGCAAAAGTGGAAATACTAATGAGCAATAATACTGCGATAATTAATTTTTTCATTTGGGTTTATTTTTAATGTTTAGGTAATTAAGACGATTTTATATTGAAATGGTTTAATCAAAAATAAAAAACATTAATCCATATTGTTCATTTCTCTATTTCGGGGACCTCTTGAACGCTTTTCTTTTCCTCCAAAATTTCCCAATTTATAAGCCAACGAAAACATTGCATATCGTTTTAAAACCGTATTTTCTTCATCACGAATTGTTGTTGGTGTTATAGTTCTTGTAGCACTTAAATTCTGATTTAGAACATCATATACTTTTACTTTTAAAGTCATTTTTTTATCAAAAAACCCATACGACAAACTGGTGTTCCATAAATAAAAATCTTTTTTGAAGCCATCAGAAATATTAGAGTTGTAAGTATATCCAAAATCATTACCAAAAATCCAATTCTTTGGCAAATAATTGGTAATTTGTAAATTGATTCTGTGGACAAAATTAGAACTCGCATTTAAGGAAGTATTGGTAAAGTTGGTTTCATTATACGAAAAATTATAGGATGGGGCAACGGTTAACAGCTCACCATAATCATACGAAAAGTAAACCCTTGGGGTAATTCCCAATGATTTTGCATCATACAAAACAGCATTTGTAAATCCTTTGTCTAAGGAATAGTTTGCATTTAAGCTTAAACCATAACGCATTACGTGAGCTTCTCTTTTTAGAGTTTGATTCCAGTTACCCCCAATAAACGTAGAGTAAGTTCCCGAAACATTTTTATAAGTAGTATTCCTTTTTCCACTAGAGTCATATACCATACTAGACACTATTTCGCTATCAAAAAAATCGGCTCTCATATACAAGGAATAACCCGAGCGAGAGCGCATATCAAAATTCCTGTAATTGAGGTTGACACTGTTTTTTTCGTTGGGATTCAAGTTTGGATTTCCGACAATCGAATTCAATGGATTAGCTAAATTTGCTACTGGCATCAACTGATTGGGAGAAGGAAGACTGCTGGAATAATCGTATCTCAAGGTAACAAATTTTGATCTGTCTAACTTATATCTGATTTGTGCTCTTCCGTAAGGTAAAACATATTTTTGATTCAAATCGGTCACTTTATTCAAATATAATGAATGATTATCAAAATCGATAATAGAAGTACTAGAATTCAAATTAAATGTAAAATTATTTTTTTCGAAAGTAATTCCCACTTTTGGAGCAAAAGAATTTTGAGTTGAAGTCGTATAATTTGTTTGCAAATCATTTAAACTTGAATACAATTGGGATGTTTTATCAAAATTGAATGTTTGTAAATCATTTATCGTTTTTGTCCATCCAAAATCCGAACCAATTCGAATTCGTAACGAATCGGTTATGGGTTCAGTGTATTCAATATCAGCGGAATAAAAATCATAAGAGTTTTTAGTTTGACTGTTTTGATTTCGCTCATCGTCGGGCCTTGTACCTTGCAAAAAAATAGTTTCCGATATATTTATTGCCTCCGAATCGGTATTGGTATTATTATTATTAAATTCAAAACTCAAATTTCGAGCTTTTTTATCAAATGTTTTATTAAAGTTTATAGAGTTTGCAAAATTTGTAGTTGCACTTTCTTTGAATGATTCTGAAGCACTTTTGTTTAATTCCTCGCCACTTTCATCTTTTGCAAAACTGGAAGATTCCGAATGATTATTGATACGCGTTTGATCCATTTTTGGAATAACCACAATTCGTATTTTAGGACTTACTTTATATTCAAATTCAGAATTGGCCTTGTTTCCTGTATTTTCGTTTCTAGTTTTTGAATTCGATTCGGTAAAAATAGTCCCAGTTGGCAGAAAATTAGCTTGATTGGATTTGCTTTCGTTCTTATTAACAGTGTTCGAAAAATTATAACTTGCACTAGCTTCCATCTCCTTAGACCATTCATCGGAATAGTTAAAGCCTACTAAATTTGTTTGTGTAATTCCTTTGCCACCTCCTGATGATTTATTTTTTTCGCTAGTATTTCTTCCGCCGCCCATACTGTCAAAAACATCGTCTTGCGTGAAACCACTAGCATTTATATTATTGGCAGTAGCCAAAACACTTATTTTCTGTTTGTTATTGAAAAAATTCACGATAAGGCTGTTTTCATACCGATCATCGGTTCCGTAACCTCCCAAGAATTTTCCGAAATAGCCTTTGTTTTTCTTTTCATCGATCGTCAAATTAATGCTGGAAAAATCAGAACTGGATTCCTGTTTGGCTAATTCTTCTTTTTTAGTTTTAAAATCTGATACCTGTACTTTGCTTATCAAATCGGCAGGCAAATTTTTTAATGCGATAGCACCGTCTTTATCAAAAAAAGGTTTGCCGTTTATTAAAAATTGGGTCACTTCTTTTCCGTTAACAGTAATTTTACCTTCATTGTCCACCTCGAATCCTGGCAATTGTTTTAACAAAATCTCGACATTGGCGTCTGGACGCACCTTGAAAGAAGATGCATTAAATTCGAGCGTATCTTTTTTTACTCGAATGGGTGGCGCTTCCGATTTAATGACCACCTCGTTCAACAGGTTTGTATTGTTTAACAAATATATTTTTCCAAAATCTTTGCTTTCTAAAAGCCCGTTCTGTTCCTCCATATGAGGTTGATACCCCATATAATTCACCTTTAAAAAGACTGGTTTATCGTATTTTTTGGCACTGATTTTGAAAACGCCATTTTTGTCGGTTGTTGCATATTCAATTAAAGTAGAATCTTTGACTGTAGAAAAATAGATTGTCGCCAACTCTAGCGGAATTTGTGTATTGATATCAACGACCGTCCCTTTGATAACGATGTCATTTTGGGCATTGGTTGAAAAAAAGAAAAGGATAAAAAATAAAAAAGAATAGATTTTAGGCATATAATTGTTACATAAATGTACTAGGACTCTAGAATAGTGCAATGGTTTAATAACGGTTGTAACTTTATTTTATTTCATAAAAAAAGACATAAAAAAATCCCGATTGCTCGGGATTTCATTTTATTTCTCTCTAATATAAATATCTATTGGCACTCCTGAAAAGTCCCAGTTTTCGCGAATTTTGTTTTCAAGATAACGTTTGTACTGCTCTTTTACATATTGCGGCATATTGGCAAAAAACACAAATTGTGGCGTTAATGTTGGCAATTGCATACAATATTTAATTTTTACATATTTCCCTTTTGTAGCTGGTGGAGGATACGCTTCAATCACTTTCAGCATATATTCATTGAATTTTGAAGTTGCAATACGTTGTTTTCTATTTTCGAAAACCTGAACGGTTGCTTCCAAAGCTTTCAACAAACGCTGTTTAGTCAATGCCGAAACAAAAAGAATAGGCACATCGGTAAATGGCATTAATTCTTCCCTAATTTTGGCTTCGTAATCACGGGTTGACATCGTATCTTTTTCGACCAAATCCCATTTGTTTACCAAGATGACAACTCCTTTTCTATTTTTCTCTGCCAACCAAAAAATGCTTTGGTCTTGACCTTCAAATCCACGGGTGGCATCGATGACCAAAATACAAATATCGGCGTGTTCTATAGCACGAACGGAACGCATCACGGAGTAAAACTCTAAATCTTCCTTTACTTTAGCTTTTCGACGAATTCCGGCAGTATCTACCAAGTTGAATTCGAATCCAAAACGGTCAAATTTTGTATCAATAGCATCACGAGTTGTTCCCGCAATGTCAGTAACCATAAAACGTTCTTTGCCAATCAAGGCATTTATAAAACTAGATTTTCCAGCATTAGGGCGAC
>JAYVIK010000113.1:0-4922 GCA_043770265.1 Flavobacterium sp.
AAATCAAATCCGGGCCAACAAAACATTAAGTTTAATACTGCCTATTGTTGTGGTCATTATATTTCTTGTTTTATATTTTACGTATCATTCAATGAAAGAAGCATTAATCACAATGATTACCGTACCGTTTGCATTAATTGGAGGCATATTTATGGTTTATTTTTATGGCATTAATTTATCTGTTGCCGTTGCCGTTGGATTTATTGCACTGTTTGGAATGGCAATCGAAACCGCGATGCTAATGACCATTTATTTGAATGAAGCAATGAATAAAATGGTAGAAAAGTACGGGAACAGCAACGAAACCATAACTGAAGAAATATTGAAACAATATATTATTGATGGTTCTGCTAAAAGGTTAAGACCAAAATTGATGACGGTTTCGGTTTCCTTATTTGGATTAATCCCCATTCTTTGGGCAACGGGAACAGGCTCCGATATTATGCTTCCCATTACTGTTCCACTAATTGGAGGTACCATTACTTCCACGATTTATGTATTATTAGTAACACCGATTGTTTTTGAGATGGTAAAACTTCGAGAATTAAGAATAAAAGGTAAAATAGAACTGATAGATGTTAAAGAATAAATTTTATATCGTCCTAAGTTGTTTGATTATAAGCGCCACTAATTTGGCAGCCCAAACACTTTCCTTGGATAATGTATTGAGTACCATCAAAACAAACAATCCTCAACTAAAAATGTACGATGCCGATATTCAAAGTATGGATGCAGCGGCAAAAGGAGCTAAAAGCTGGATGCCGCCTCAGCTGGAAACAGGGTTTTTTATGACACCTTACAATACCAAAATGTGGAAAGCTACCGAAATGGAACCTGGAATGGGAAATTATATGTTAGGCGTTACCCAAATGATACCGAATGCTTCCAAGCTAAAAGCCGATTTTAAATTAATGAGTGCGATGTCATCGGTCGAAAAAGAAAATAAAAACTATACAATTAACCAATTGAACGCTTTGGCAAAAACCAATTATTATCAATGGTTGGTTTTAAATAAAAAAATTAAAATAGCCAATGATAATTTGTTGCTTTTAGAGTATATGATAAAAAGTATGGAGATACGATACCAGTATAATATGGATAAACTGCCTACTTATTACAAAGCAAAATCGCAATACAGCGCATTAGAAAGTATGATTCTAATGTTGCAAAATGACATTTCCCAAAAGAGAATTATGCTAAACACGCTGATGTCTAGAAATAAAAACACACCATTTGAAATTGATGAAACTTACGAAATAAAAGATTTTAATTTGGCAATTTCTGATACCACTTCTCTTTCTGAAAACAGAAGCGATGTACAAGCCATCGAAAAAACGATGGAAATAAATCAACTTAAAATCGCTGTCGAAAAATCTAAATTATTACCCGAGTTTGGTATAAAATACGACCATATGTTTGCCTTTGGAACACAACCTCAACAATTCTCCTTGATGGGAATGATTACTATTCCTGTGCCTTGGTCATCAAAAATGAACAAAGCCAACATCAATAGTTTTCAAATTAAAAATGAAAGCTTGAACTGGCAAAAACAAATGATTTTGAATGAAGCTGCAGGAATGATTTCGGGAATGAATACGGAACTGAATAACTTGAAAAAGCAGTACGAAATCGCCCAAAAAAGTATCATTCCAGCTTTGAAACGAAACTATGATACGGCAGTTTTGGCTTGGCAGAATAACACTGGTGATTTATTTTCCAGTCTCGATGCTTGGGAAGCGTTAAATATGGCTCAAATTGATGCGCTAGATAAGTTGCAAAATATTTTGGCAGCACAAGTAGAAATTGAAAAACAACTTGAAACCAAATAATTATGAACAAGTATATAAAATATGGTTTGGCTCTTATTGTAATTTTATTTATTGGAATTGCAATCTATTTCTTTGCCATAAAATCAGACAATCATTCGGAAAAAGAACATCAAAACGAGGTTTACACTTGTTCAATGCATCCTCAAATCATTAGAAACAAACCTGGAAATTGTCCTATTTGCGGAATGACTTTGGTAAAAAAAATAACAGAGAATAATTCCGTTGACGATAATTCAATCGACAATCTTATAAAACCTACTGACAATTTTATAATAGGTAATTATCAAACCACAACGGCAATAGACACCACTCTGAGCAGTGAAATAAATTTACCGGGCGTTGTGGCATACGACCCAAATTCATCGGTAAACATTGCAGCTCGAATGAGCGGAAGAATCGAACGAATGTATGTCAATTATAAATACCAAAAAGTAAATAAAGGACAAAAGCTTTTTGATTTGTACAGCCCAGAATTACTCACTGAGCAACAAAACTTCATCTATTTGATTACCAATGATGCTGAAAATTCTTCGATTATTAATGCGTCAAGACAAAAATTGTTGCTTTATGGAATGACTCAAAATCAAATAAATGCACTGTCGAATTCCAAAAAAGTAAACCCTCTAATAACCATTTATAGTCCTGCTTCAGGGATTATTGACGGAACTGGAACGATGGATAATGCAGCTAATCCAGCAATGCAAAGCGCCAGCAACAATACCGAAATTTTGAATGTGAAGGAAGGTAACTATATAAAAAAAGGCGAAGTCATTTTTAAATTATTAAATACAGATAAAGTATGGGGAATTTTCAATGTTATACAAGGGTATAATAGTTTAGTCAAAACCAATCAATCCATCAGAATTACTACCGAACTGGACAAAGAGGATTTCATTGACGCAAAAATAAATTTTGTCGAAACGCAATTAAATGCAGCTGATAAAACCAATAGCATTCGGGTATATTTAAATAACAATAAATTCAAATTACCAATTGGTTTGCGATTGCAAGGCGTTGTGAAAACAAATCCAGTAAATGGAATTTGGATTCAAAAACAGTCAATGGTAAGCATTGGAAACAAGAAAATAGTTTTCTTAAAAATAGAGAATGGCTTCAAGGCAACTGCCATAAAAACCGGATTTGAAATGGATGATTTTATTCAAATTATCGATGGCATTTCAGTAAATGACACCATTGCCAAAAACGCACAATATTTAATTGACAGCGAAAGTTTTATTAAAACCAATAACTAATGAGAACACTATTTTACATACTGCTGACAGTTTTTTTTATTGCCTGCAATACAAAAACCCAAGACCCAAGACCCAAAACCCAAGGCCAAGTTACTCTCTACACTTGTTCTATGGATCCACAAGTTAAGGAAGATAAACCAGGGAAATGCCCCATTTGCCATATGGAGTTAACCCCCGTAAAACAAAATGACACAAAGGCAAACGAAATCAGTTTGAGCAAGCAGCAAATACAACTGGGAAATATCTCCACCCAAACTATTTCAGAAACGCAAAGCAGTTTAGAGCAAAATTATACAGGAGTCTTGACCATTAATCAAGAGAAAATCAAAACCATTTCTGCAAGAGCAATGGGACGAATAGAAAAGTTATATTTCAAAACTGTTGGCGAATATGTGGCTAAAAATCAAGCTGTATATCAATTGTATAGTGAAGATATTGCCATTGCCAAACAGGATTATTTCACGGCATACAAACAACTGGCAATGCCTGGAGATTTCGGAAAAAATGCCCGAAATATGCTCAATGCAGCTAAGCAAAAACTATTATTTTTTGGTTTAACCAATGCCCAAATAGAAAGTTTAAAAACAACTGCGGCAATTTCTCCTTATATCATTTTTTATAGCACTGCAAGCGGAACAATATCGGAAATAAGCACCACCGAAGGCAGTTATGCAATGGAAGGTTCCAGCATCATTAAATTGGCAGATTTAAACAGTCTTTGGCTAGAAACACAGGTCAACGTAAACTATGCCAAGAATCTAAAAATAGGACAAAAAGCCCAAATTACATTTACCGATTTCCCTGATAAAACTATAAATGCACAAGTTTCTTTTATCAATCCGGAAATCAATCCAGATACTCGTCTGCTTTTAATTCGATTAGAAATACCAAATCCAAATTTGCAATTCAAACCCGGGATGCAAGCTATGGCAAAATTGATGCAATCTAATCTAAAAGGATTGTATGTTCCAATTGATGCAGTGATTAGGGAAGAAAACGCTTCCTATATTTGGGTTGAAAAAAGACCAGGAGTCTTTGAAAGCCTAATGGTAGAAACAGGAATCGAAGCCAATGGAATGATAGAAATAAAATCAGAAATAGATAGTACAAAAAAAGTGGTTATAACTGGAGCTTATGCCATCAACAGTGAATATAAATTCCGAAAAGGAGCCAATCCGATGGAGGGAATGAAAATGTAAAAAAGATTAAAAATTATGATAATCGCCAAATAACCTAAAGTTGCAAGTTCCACCAGAACAGCGTAATAAATACTAGTAATTATACAAATCAAAACTAAAGTTGTATAACATTTTAAACACAAATACAATGTACTATTGTATGTAAAAATTAATTTACAACTAATAAATAAATACGATGAAAAATGTTGAAGTAAGTATCGAAGCTTGTTTAGCCTGTATGGTTGAATGTGAAAAATGTGCAGATGGTTGTCTAACAGTTAAAGACCATTTAGAATGTGTGAAATTGTGTCGTGATTGCGCCGACATTTGTGCTCTTTGTGCAAGATTATGTGCGAGAGGTTCAAAATTTGCTGATGCACTTTGTGCAGTATGTGTAAAATGTTGTGAAGATTGCGCCAACGAATGCAGCAAACACGATATGGATTGTTGTAAAAAATGTGCCGATGCTTGTAAAAAATGTGCAGAAGCCTGCAAAATGTAAATAGTAACCAATTCAATACTAAATCCTTATCAAAAAGTATTTAGTACTGTTTTATAAAATCTAAAAAAATGAAAAAAATAATTTTAACAATTGTAGTTTTAACTTTAGTAACTATTTCCTGCAATAAAAAAGGAGTAGAACAAGGAACGGTTGATACACA
>JAYVIK010000114.1:0-14635 GCA_043770265.1 Flavobacterium sp.
ATAGTTCCGTAGCGATGCTATGCAAAGATTTTTTTTAAACATTTATCCTAAAAAATACCTTCGCATCTTTAGACTATTTTATATCGGTGTTTGGTATTACGATGAACTCCCAAACGAAAAAATTTGAGAGCCACGTTTATTGAATTAACAAAAAAGAAAAATATTTGGAATTATATAAGCTGATATGACCCCAACATTGAGATTAATTAATTTAAATTAAAACAATTTAAATTTCTGAGGTCTAAATTATGCTTAGTTATTTTTTAATAATTAATATTAGCTTATTTGTTGTTAAAATATAACAAAACCTACATTATTCAAAATTCTAAAACCTAAATTTGCACATTAACCCAAATATGAAAAATCTAATTTTTCTTTTTATTACATGATGAAATTAAAACACATTATCTATACCTTATTAATTGTAGGTTTCGGAGCTTTTATCGCATACAGAATAAGTTCAAACAACAGTAAAAAAGGAGATTCAAAAGTAAAGGACGGAAAAAACAAAGTTACTGCTGTGAACGGAATTGTTTTAAAAGCCCAAACTTTCGACAATATACTTTCGCTTTCAGGTTCTATTGAAGCCAATGAACAAGTGGAAATTCGATCCGAAGTTTCAGGAATAGTCGAAGGCATTTATTTTAAAGAAGGAAGTAATGTATCCAAAGGACAATTGCTTTTTAAAGTCAATGATGTCGAATTGAAAGCACTATTGACTCAAGCCAAAACAAAACAAGGATTGGCCTCGGAAAATGAAAGAAGAGCTAAACTTTTACTTCAAAAGGAAGCCATAAGTCAAGAAGAGTATGACGTAACCAGAGCTGATTATAAATTGGCTCAAGCCCAAGTTCAATTAATTGATGCTCAAATCAACAAGACTTCTGTCAGAGCTCCATTTCCCGGAAAGATTGGATTGCGTTCCATTTCACAGGGAACTTACATCACTCCTGCCCTATTGGTCGCCAAATTAGTCAACATCAGCCAATTGAAAATCACTTTTTCTGTTCCTGAAAAATATGTCAATCAAGTGAAAACAAATTCCAATTTAAGTTTCACTGTTGCTGGTTCAACCGAAAAATATACAGCCAAAATATATGCAATCGAACCCGAAGTTCAAATCGCTACAAGAACTTTGCAAGCACGTGCCCTTGCCGAAAATAAAGACGGCAAATTATTACCCGGTACTTTTGCCAATGTTGAATTACCATTGGACATTATTAAAAATGCGATTGTAATTCCATCGGAAGCGATTATTCCAATTCAAAACGGAAAGAAAGTTTTTATTTCCAATAGAGGCAAAGCCAAAGAAGTGATGGTAGAAACAGCAACAAGAACAGACGCTTCCATTTTAGTGCTTTCGGGTTTAAAAACCGGAGACACGCTTTTGACAACTGGCGTAATGTCATTGAAATCAGATGATGTAGTTAAAGTGAAAGTTAATTAATTTTAGATTGCAGATTGGTTTTTAGATTTTTATAAATCTCTAATTCTTCAATCTAAAATCTGAACTCTAAAATTTAAAATTTAAATGAGTTTATCCACATTAAGCATAAGAAGACCCGTTTTAACGATAGTTATGAACTTGGCTATCATATTGTTTGGAATTATTGGTTATACATTTTTAGGTGTACGTGAATTTCCTTCTATAGATCCAGCACAAATATCGATTAGAACCTATTATACCGGAGCAAATGCCGATATTATTGAATCGCAAATTACAGTTCCGCTAGAAAAAGCAGTTAATTCTATAGATGGAATCAAGAATATTACATCTTCAAGTAATCAAGGAAGCAGCTCCATTACTATCGAATTCAATTTAGACAAAGATTTAGAAACTGCTGCAAATGATGTTCGTGACAAAGTGTCTCAAGCAGTTCGAGATTTACCACAAGATATTGATTCACAGCCAACTGTTTCGAAAGCTGACGCCAATAGTGAAGCCATTATTTCAATGACTGTTCAAAGTGACAGTCGTACTGCATTGGAATTAAGTGATTACGCCGAAAATGTGATTAGCCAACATTTAGAAACAATTCCCGGAGTAAGTGGAATTCAAATTTGGGGAGAAAAAAGATATGCTATGCGTTTGTGGATTGATCCCATAAAACTGGCTGCTTACGGTTGTACTGTTTCAGAAGTTAGAGCAGCACTAAACAAACAAAACGTAGAATTACCTTCTGGAAAAATAACGGGAAACAACACTGAATTAACGGTCAAAACAGTTGGAAATTTATCCTCAGCCGAAGAATTCAATAATATAATTATTCGTACCGACGGCGAAAAAATTGTGAGATTAAGCGACATTGGTCGTGCAAATCTTGATGCTGAAAATATAGAAACCCAAATGACGCAATCAGGAATGCCACTTATTGGTATTGCCATTGTGCCACTTCCAGGAGCCAATTATATTGATATTTCAAAAGCGTTTTATAAAGAATTTGATAAATTAAAAAAAGATTTACCCAAAGATATCAAACTTAACATCGCCATTGACAACACTGTTTTTGTGAAAAAATCTGTAATTGAAGTAGCGGAAACATTAGGTATTTCATTGATTCTAGTAATTTTAATCATCTATTTATTCTTTAGAGATTGGGCAATTGCTTTCCGGCCTTTAATTGATATTCCCGTTTCGTTGATTGCGACTTTCTTCATTATGTGGCTTTTTGGGTTTTCGATAAATGTATTGACTTTATTGGCAATTGTATTGGCAACCGGACTAGTGGTGGATGACGGAATCGTGGTTACCGAAAATATTTTCAAAAAAGTAGAAGAAGGAATGTCTCCCATCGAAGCCGCTATTAAAGGGTCGAATGAAATATTTTTTGCCGTGATTTCGATATCCGTAACCTTGGCAGCTGTTTTTCTACCTGTTATATTTCTGGAAGGATTTGTAGGACGATTATTCAGGGAATTTGGTGTCGTCATTGGAGCTGCAGTTTTGGTTTCAGCTTTTGTATCCTTGACTTTGACACCAATGTTGAATGCGTATTTAATGAAAGGTGGAGAACAAACAAAATCTAAATTTTATATCAAAACGGAACCATTTTTTCAAAAGCTAAATACTACTTATGCTAATGCTTTAGAGCGTTTCATGAAAAGAAAATGGATGAGCTTTCCCATCATTATTGCGTGTTTCGGATTGATTTATTTATTTTTTAACCTAATTCAAAAAGAAACGGCACCATTAGATGACCGAAGTGGATTTGTAATGCGAATGGCAACTCCCGAGGGTTCTTCTTATGCTTACACCGACCGATTTATGCAAGAAATTTCGAGGTTGGTAGATGATTCTATTCCCGAAAAACAAGTAAGTTTGGTTATCACCGCACCTGGATTTAGCGGTTCAGGGGCAGCAAATAGTGGCTTTATTCGAGTTTCTTTGAAAAACCCAAGTGATAGAAAAAGATCCCAAGCGGAAATTGCAGATCAATTGACCCAATTGACAAAAAAATATCCCGATGCCAAAACATCGCTAATCCAACAACCAACTATTTCGGTAAGTCGCCGTGGTGGTTTGCCAATTCAATATATAATTCAGGCACCAAACTTTGAAAAATTACAGGAAAAAATTCCACTATTTATGGATGAAGCAGCAAAAAATGAGACTTTTTCCAATACTGATGTCAATTTAAAATTCAACAAACCCGAAATTAACGTCAGCATAGATCGTGAAAAAGCCGAAAGTTTGGGGATTTCAGTCATAGATATAGCCCAAACTTTGCAACTTTCGTTAAGCGGACAGCGTTTTGGTTATTTTATCAAAAACGGAAGACAATACCAAGTGATTGGACAATTCGACCAAAAAGACCGATCGAAACCATTGGATTTAACTTCTATGTACGTCAAAAACAACAAAGGAGAATTGATTCAAATGGACAATGTCGTAAGCATCGAAGAGAAAAGTAATCCGCCGCAATTGTACCATAACAATAGATATATGTCGGCAACCGTCTCCGCCGGGCTTGCTCCCGGAAAAAGTATTGGCGACGGAATCGATGCAATGAATGAAATAAAAGCCAAAGTTTTGGATGATACATTCACCACCGATTTAGGAGGTGAATCCCGTGATTTTGTCGAAAGTAGTTCGAATACTTCTTTTGCTTTTGGACTCGCTTTATTATTGATATTTTTAATTCTGGCAGCTCAATTCGAAAGCTTTATCGATCCATTTATAATTATTCTGACAGTGCCAATGGCAGTTGCCGGAGCCTTATTCTCTTTATGGTTATTTGACCAAACTTGGAATATATTTAGCCAAATTGGCACTATTATGCTTATTGGTTTGGTAACTAAAAACGGAATCCTAATTGTGGAATTTGCCAATCAGTTGAGAGAACAAGGAAAACCAAAATTAGAAGCGATATTAGAAGCATCGGAAGCCCGACTTAGACCCATTTTAATGACCAGTCTGACCATAGCTCTAGGAGCTTTACCAATTGCCCTATCAATTGGTGCGGCTTCAACAAGCAGAATCGGAATGGGAGTTGTTATTGTTGGAGGAACAATTTTTTCCTTAGTTTTAACCTTGTTTGTAATTCCTGCTTTGTATCTTTTGTGGTCGAAAGCTAGAAAACATTATCCTGAATTTGACCATATTGAAGAATATGAAAAAGAAAGTAATTAAAAATTTGAACCACAAGGACAAAGGATAATAAATTATAGTCAAAAGGGTTTCTTGGCATTTCATTTACACATAACTATGACTCGAGACCAAATGTCGAACAGACGAAGTAAAACTATGAAAAGTAAAACGCTTTTATTTGAAATATTAAACCCAATAAAATCAAGCCTGCACTGAGCAAAGCCAGAGTGTGGTTAAAAAAAAAGACAGCATAAACAGTATGAAAAAAAATAATCTATATACCATTTTACTAATGTTGTTAATTGGTTTTCAATTGCAAGCTCAAGAAGTTTTGACTATCGAAAACGCCTTAAAAATAGCCTTGGAAAATAATTTTGAAATAAAATTGGCTTCCAATAATTTGGATATTACCAAGACCAATGTTGCAGTGGGAAATGCAGGGATGTTACCTAGAGTAACTGCAAGTCTTACAGATGCAAATAGGATTGAAAACAGTACTCAAACACTACAAAACGGAACGGTGAACACACTAGATAACGCAAAAAATAATTCTTTGAATTACGGTGTTGGATTAGATTGGACTGTTTTTAATGGATTCAAAATGTTTGCTAGATTAGATCAATTAAAAGAATTACAAAAATTAGGTGAAGCCCAATTAAAAAGAATCATAATCCAAAAAATTAGTGAAGTAAATTCAGTTTATTTTGATTTGGTTCAGCAACAACAACAATTAGCTGCTTTAGATACGACCATAGTGATATCGACACAGCGATTGAAATTGGCACAAAATCGATTTAATATCGGGAAAGCTTCCAAATTAGAAGTCTTGAATGCCCAAGTAGATTTAAACACGGATAAAGTAATGCTTTTGAGACAAAAGGAATCGTATGCCAATAGAAAAATAGCTTTAAATCAAATTCTGGCAAGAGATGCCAAAGTAGATTTTAAAGTGGTAAACGAGGTTAGCGTTGACGAAAAATTGATTCTTGCAGAATTAATGGTTTTGGCAGAAAAACAAAATCCTCAATTGGAATCTGAAATCATCAACAAAAGAGTTTCTGAATTACAACTGAAACAAATCAAAGGCGAACGCTATCCCACTTTAAATTTGACATCAGGGTATAACTTTATAGAAACCGAGTCTAGTTTAGGATTCACCTCACAATTTTCGGCTCGTGGACTGAGCTATGGATTTCGAGCTTCTTTGAACGTCTTTGATGGTTTTGCTCAAAACCGCAATGAGAAAATTGCCAAAATTCAGATTGAAAATTCCAAAATTGCAATTGAACAACAGAGTCTTTTGCTAAATGCTGAATTATCTGCGGCTTTTCAAACTTATTTGACTAATCTGGAATTGATTCAGTTGGAGGACACAAACGAGACTATTGCCAAACAAAATTTAAACATTACCTTGGATAAATTCCGCATAGGAACCATTACTACATTGGAATTCAGAACGGCACAATTGAATTATATCAATGCCAAAGTGCGTTACAGTAATGCACAATTTAAGGCAAAATTATCTGAAATTGCTTTGAAAGAATTGGCTGGAAATATCAGTTTTTAAAATAGCATTAAATATATAATAAACGGCAAAAAGACTTTTAAGTTTGTCGCAATCTGACTTTGTACCACGAAAAACATTGATTATCTTTGCATTTTTGAAAATTTACTGAAACACAATGAAAATATCTTACAACTGGTTAAAACAATTCATAAAAATAGATTGGAAATCCGATGAAACCGCTGCTTTACTAACCGACTTAGGGCTTGAAGTAGAAGTGGTAGAAAAATACCAATCGGTAAAAGGAGGACTAGAAGGAATTGTTGTTGGCCACGTTCTAACTTGTGTGCAACATCCTGATGCAGATAGATTGAAAGTGACTACCGTAGATTTAGGAGATGGGATTACTGTCCAAATCATTTGTGGCGCTCCGAATGTTGCTGTAGGTCAAAAAGTACCTGTCGCTACTATTGGAACTACTTTATATGACAAAGAAGGTGTTGCCTTCCAAATCAAAAAAGGAAAAATTCGTGGTCAGGAAAGTCACGGAATGATTTGTGCCGAAGACGAATTAGGACTGGGCGAAGGTCACGATGGAATTATGATTCTCGACGAATCATTAAAACCAGGAACTTCTGCCGCAATTGTTTTCCAGATAGAAAATGACGAAGTTTTCGAAATTGGACTCACTCCTAATCGAGCTGATGCAATGAGCCATCTTGGAACTGCTCGAGACTTGAGAGCAGGATTGTCGCAAACTGGTGTTAATGTCAAATTCATTACACCGTCAGTAAGCAATTTTAGAGTCGATAAAAGAATCCTGAAAATTGATGTGAGTGTAGAAAAGCCATTGTTAGCGCCAAGATATTGTGGCGTTACGATTTCTGGAATCACAATAAAACCATCTCCTGAATGGTTGCAAAATAGATTAAAAGCCATTGGAATCAATCCAAAAAATAATATTGTCGATGTTACTAATTATGTTTTACACGAATTAGGGCAACCACTTCATGCCTTCGATGCGTCAAAAATAATTGGTAAAATAAGTGTGAAAACACTTCCTTCGGGAACTAAATTTACTACTCTTGATGATGTAGAAAGAAGTTTGCACGAAGAAGATTTAATGATTTGTGACGAAAACGAGCCATTGTGTATCGCTGGTGTTTTTGGTGGAAAAAGTTCTGGTGTTTCTGAAACCACTACTGCAATCTTCCTCGAAAGTGCCTATTTTAATCCAGTGAGCATTCGCAAAAGTGCCAAAAGACACCAACTAAACACCGATGCTTCCTTTAGATTTGAAAGAGGAATTGACCCAACTATTACCGAATATGCTTTGAAACGCGCAGCATTGTTAATACAAGAAGTTGCTGGCGGTGAAATCACATCGGATATTGTAGATGTTTATCCAAAGAAAATTGCTGATTTTCCTGTCGTTTTGAATTTCGATAATGTGAAAAAAATTATTGGTCAGGAATTGCCAAAGGAAATCATCAAAAACATTTTAGCATCACTGGAAATTAAAATCAACAGCGTTTCTGATGCTGGATTAGGATTGGTTATTCCTGCTTATCGTGTCGATGTTCAAAGAGAAATTGATGTTATCGAAGAAATCCTAAGAGTGTATGGATACAACAATATCAAATTTTCAGAAAAACTGAATGCTACAGTTTCCATTGCACCAAGAACTGAAGATTATAAAGTGCAAAATGTCATTGCAACTCAATTGAATTCCCAAGGATTTAATGAAATGATGGCCAATTCTTTGACATCAGCTTCGTACGTCCAACTGTCGGAAATGTTGAAAGAGGAACACAATGTTATAATTCTGAATCCATTGAGTAATGATTTGGCAGCAATGCGTCAATCTTTATTGTTCTCTGGACTGGAAGCTTTATCATACAATATCAACCGTAGAAATTCAGATTTGAAATTCTTTGAATTTGGAAAAACCTACCACAAATTCGAATCCGGTTACGAAGAGCAAAAACATTTAACGATGTTCATCACCGGAAACCGCAATCAGGAAAGTTGGACCAATACACAAAAACCAACCGATTTCTTCTTATTCAAAGGCTATGTGAATGCTGTTTTGGAACGATTGGGAATCCAAAAAACACAAAATTTTCCAGTAACTTCCGATGTTTTTTCAGAAGGAATTGCAATTGGTTTTGGTAATGATATTTTGGTAGAATATGGAGTAGTAAAAAAATCAATCTTAAAACATTTTGATATTAAGCAAGAAGTTTTATTCGCCGATTTCAATTGGGCATTGATTTTAAAACTACTTTCCAATAAAATCAAGTACACCGAAATCCCTAAATATCCAGAGGTTCGCAGAGATTTGTCTTTATTGTTGGATGACAGCGTCTCTTTTGCCGCCATTTATAATCTTGCAAGACAAACTGAGAAATCACTCCTAAAAGACATTAATTTATTTGATGTGTACCAGGGCAAAAATCTTCCGGAAGGCAAGAAATCCTATGCGGTGAGTTTCACCATTCAAGACAATTCAAAAACCTTGACGGATGTTCAAATTGACAAAGTTATGGGCAAGTTGCAAAAGAATTTAGAAACCGAATTGGGTGCTAGTTTAAGGTAATTTTTACTTAAACATATAAGGCATTTAAGGCCATTTAAGTGACATGGTTTTGATTTGAATAAAAGTAAAAATGCCAATCCTAAAATTAGGATTGGCATTTTTACTTTTAGTAATTGAGGATAACCTATTCCTTGATAAATCGAGTATTAGATGTTCCTTTATCCGTTTTTATTTGAACTAAATAATTCCCTGAGGTTAAACTCGAGACATCAATTTTTGACACTTTATCGGCATTGGTAACTACTAAAACCAATTGTCCTAATGTATTGTAAACATTTATCGATTTTACGTTTATGGTTTCTTTTGCAGTAATATTCAAGTCGGCTTTTGCGGGATTTGGATATAAAGTAAAATACTTCCCAAAATCAAAATCTTGAGTTCCTAAGGTTTTAAATGTAGAAGTCGCTTTGTTGGTAAGAATCGGGAAATTATAATCGAAATAGATATTGGCTTCGTTGGTAAAGCTATCGTTGACTATAAGTGTTGGTTTGGTTTTAATTTTGAAAGCGATATACCCATCATTATTAGCATCATCAAAAGGAAGATTGATTTTTTCGAAGATAAATTCTACTTTATTTAAATCAGAAATTTTGGTAATGTAAGAATGACTGGCACTCGTTGGAATCAAAGTCGAAATATCAAATTTTGCTAAATCGATCATATCTTTTATAACCACATTTTCGGCGGCGAAAGTTCCTTTGTTTTCAAAACGAATTAGATAATGCACATATTGACCAATCAAGGCTGGTGTAATTACAGTTCCTTCTAAACAGGTTTTGTCATTCGGGTCATACGAACCAACAACCGTTTGATTGAAAGTAAACGTATTATCCGTTGGGGTTTCGTCTGTGGCTGATGATGTTATTGTGGTGGTAAAGTTTAGAATATCTCCATTATTCACAGCTGGAATTTCCATTGGGGAATTCACATTCATCGTAAAAGTAATTTCACGGGTTTCGAAAGGTTGTAAAGCGGTGAAATTCCAAGTCAAGTTATTGGTTGTTTGGCTTGTTGCCACTGGATTAGTAACAACCAAATCTAAAACCGCATCATTGAAAGTTAGGTTTGCAGAACCAGTTTGAATGGTGTTTCCTTTGTTTTTATACACTAGTTTGTATTTCGCATCAAAACCCGGTCTTGCGGGTTGTAATGGTAATAAAGCAACCTCTAAATCAGGACGAACACCATTCGGAGTAATACAGAAATTTTGAGTAAACGGACTCGTTTGTGTTGGGAAAGTCACATTTACTGTAGTTGGAAAAACAGTAAAATAAGTTGGGTTTTCTAATATAGGCTTAATAGTATTTGTTCCCGCCGAAAAAGGAATTGTATATTTCCCCGTAGTGTCTGAAGTAAAATTTCCTGTAGTTGCGCCGCTAGTAATGGTATAATTGAGATTTGAAATTAAAATATCATTTTCATCACAACCATTTTTATTACTATCCAGTTGTTGATTGCCTTGAAAGATGTAGTAGGCACCTTCCGGCACAAAGGAACAATAGGAGTTGACTTCGCAATTTGAATATCCAAAAGATGTTGCTAGTCCTTTTGTATATTTGAGTTCAAAATCATCTACGCAAATATATTTTAAAGTTGGGTTCGCAGAAAAAAAAGAGTTATGGTATCTACCATTTTTAATAAATAGAGTTTCTAATTTATTATTATAAATCCTCAATTCGCTTAGAGATGTTAAACCCGTGGCATTTAAAGATTTTAACTGATTATTGTAACAATTCAATTCGTCTAGTCTATTTAAACCAGTTACATTTAAAGATGTTAATTGATTTTCATAACAATCCAAAGAGTATAGATTTGTACCCGTGACATTTAAAGTTTTCAATTGATTATTACTGCAATCCAAAGAGTAAAGATTTATTAAACCTGTTACATTTAAAAATGTCAATTGATTATTACTGCATTTCAATACAGTAAGATTTATTAAATCTATCAAATTTAAAGATACCAATTTATTACTATAACAAACTAAATGACGTAGATTTGTTAAACCCGTCATATTTAAAGATGATAATTGATTATTATAACAATCCAAAAAGTAAAGATTTGTTAGCCCCGTGGCATCTAAAGATATCAATTGATTTGAAGAACAATCCAATGTTTTAAGATTAATTAAACCCGAAATATTTAAAGATGCAAATTTATTATTATCACAACTTAAATATTGAAGATTTGTTAGCCCAGTTACATTCATAAATGTCAATTGATTTGCATCACATACCAATTCTTTAAGATTAATTAAACCAGTAACATTTAAAGACGATAATTTATTATTAGTGCATTGCAATTGTTCAAGATTTGTCAAATTAGTTACGTTTAAAGACATAAATTCATTATAACTACAATTTAAAATTTTTAGATTTGTTAATCCCGTGAAATTTAAAGAGGTAAATCGATTATAACTACAATTTAAAATTTTTAGACTTGTTAATCCCGTGAGATTTAAAGATGTCAAATTATTTTTATCGCACTGTAAATCTTGAAGATTTATGAAACTTTGGATTCCCACTATTGAATATAAATCTGAATAATTAATTCTTAAACTACGTACCTGTTGTGCTTCTATTATTTGTATTTGACCATCACTATTAGCATCTATTTTAAAATAATTTCCTATTAAATTTATCGCAATTAAGTTGTAAGCATCATCAGCCTCCAACAACATCTTCCTAAAATTCGCATCAGGAATGTTAACAATCTGTGCGTTTGCAGTAGTAAAAAAGCTAAAAATGAGTAGTAAAAAGTATAGTTTTTTCATTTTGAAAGATTTAAGAGTCAAATGTAATTAATTATGGGTTATTTATTGAAATTTTGGTAAACTAAAAACACCATTTCGTTATGAATAGAAATGGTGTTTTTAATTTATCTGTTTTTCCAATCGTCTGGATTTTTTGAGGTGTGCAAAATACCAATAACGATAATTGCCTTTTTATTCGAATCGATATAATAATGAATCATATAAGGAAAGGTTTGCATCACTGCGGTATGTAATTCGAGGTATCTAATTTGAGCTAGATTTGGATATAATCTTAATCTGGAAATAGTTTATTTAACTGTACTTAAAAATTCATTTCCTAATCCTTTTTTCTGAATATTTTACCATTTTACAGCTTCTCTTAAATCATTTTTTTCAGTATTTTGAATTACAGATGTAAACTTCATAGATTTTCTTTTTCCAGTTCATCACAAAAAACATCAAAATCAGTAACATTGTCGGGATTTTGTTTGTAATCCTTCAATCTGCTATCTATGATCTCTTTGTGCCATTACGGAATATCGTCTTCTGGACTAGAAGGAAAAATAATAACTTCTACACTACTCGCAATAAAATCATCTGGAAGTACAACGGTAAATGTATGATTCTTAACTTCTATTATTTGCTTTATAGCTTGCATATCTTTTGATTTTTAACAAAAATAAGTATTGTCAAAAACAAAAAAAACTCCGCAAAATGCGAAGCTTTCTTTATTACTTCTAAATTTTTCTAACCTCTATTATAAACAATTCCTAAAGTCACTGTAATTTGTCCAATCCAAAAAATGAACTCCCGTTGGTCGAAATGAAAAAAAATCTTAACCCAATGAAATTGCCCGATTGCTTTGCTTGAGCATGCCAAGCAATTCTTTTACGGCTGTACTGACAACCTTATAATTTCAAAAAATGAAATCTCCAACTTCAGGAAATTCATTTCGGGTTCCGGGAGGCATCTAGATCCAGTATTGGCAGCCATTGCAATTGTTTGATTCCAATTTATCGTAAAAGGAACTAAACAGTTTTTCTGTTTTTTTTGTAATTTTTTCTTTACTTCATCATTAAAAAGCTTAAGAAAAATACTTAATGATACAGCTGGAGCAACCGCAGTTGTTGAGATGCCTTACCAAACTCATTACCCAGTTACTTTCAATAACATTGAATTGACAAACGCGATGTTACCTTCTTTACAAAAATCGGCTGGAGTTGAAAATGTTCTTTTTGTTCCAGCGATTACCGGCGCAGAAGATTTTTCGTTTTTTGCTCAAAAAGTACCTGGATTGTACTTTCGTTTGGGTGGAACGGCAAAAGGAAAAGACATTAAAACCGCTGGTCCTCATCATACCCCAGAATTTATCATTGAGGATGATTCCTTTAAATTAGAAGTTATTACACTTAGTAATTTGGTTTTTGATTATGCATAAATGCATAAAAAATAAAACAGAAAAACATCCTTTAATCGTTAGCCTACTAGAATACGATTATTTAATTTCCGAAAAAGAATAGTTTACATCAATCAAGTACATCAAAGCGGCCATGGTTGCGGCTCCTAGTTCCAATTCTCTTTTATTAATGGCATCAAAGGTGTCGTTAGCTGCGTGATGGTAATCGAAATAGCGTTGCGAATCAGGCTTTAAACCTGCTTTTATTATCCCTTTGGAAGTTAGTGGACCAATATCGGAACCGCCATGACCAATCACGAAACTATGAATTAGATAAGGCTCGAATAGACTTTTCCAAGCTGTTATCTTATTAAATCCTGCATCATCGGCCTCTATTGAAAATCCTCTTGGCGAAAATCCTCCAGAGTCACTTTCCATTGCAAAAACGTGGTTTTCGTTATTTACTTGAGCTAATTCTTCGTATTTTTTTCCGCCTCGACCACCGTTTTCTTCATTCATAAAAAGTACTACTCGAAGTGTATTTTTAGGCTTGTACCCTATGTTTTTGAAGATATTCATAACTTCCATACTTTGTACAACACCAGCGCCATCATCGTGAGAACCATCGGCAAGATCCCAAGAATCAAGATGTCCGCCCACAACCATAATATTTTCAGGATGTTCGCTTCCTTTTATTTCTCCAACAACATTGTATGACAAAACATCCTCCATAATTTGGCAAGATTGTTTCAAATAGAATTTCAAATTTGGATTTGTTTTTAAGGTTTTACTCAATAATTCAGCTCCATTCGTGCTAATCGCAGCAGCCGGAATGTATTCTGATTTTGGAAGATCACCGTAACTTTGTACTCCTGTATGTGGAAAATCATCTAATCTCAAATTCATAGAACGCACAATTGTTGCCACTGCTCCATACTTCGAAGCCTCTTTTGCGCCGGCAAATCGTTGGTCAACACAAGCTCCATAAGATTTGAATGTTTCAATATTTTCCGGATCCATAGGTCGGTTGAAAAAAACAATTTTCCCTTTCACTTTATCACCCAAAACCTCTAATTCCTTAATGCCTTTTACTTCGATTACTTCGGTGTTAATTCCGTTTTTTGGTGTGGCTACTGAACCGCCAAGCGCACAAACTGGAATGTTTATTTTGGTCTTCTTGTCTACAAAATAGGCTGTTTCTTTTTCACCACGTACCCATTTTGGCACCATCATTTCTTGAAGATACACACTGTCAAAACCCAAAGTTTCCATGTGTACTTTTGTATATTGAACTGCTTTTTCGGCATTGGCAGAACCCGATAATCGCGAACCAATTGAATTGGATAAATAATCAAGCCACGAATAACATTGAGAATTGGTCAAAGAAGATTTATAGATTTGCTTTATGGTTACTTCCTCTTTTGTTTGAGCAAAAAGAAAAAAACTGTTTAATACAAGTAGTGAATAGGCGATAGATTTTTTCATGATTATATTTTACAATTGGAAATCCAAATATATCAAAAAATAAATTGGGTGTGACTAAATAAATAGTTACACACGGCATTCGCTTTTAAAAAAAGTTAACACAAATTTGCTTCGCCTATTCGCTATCGCTCGGGTCACAAATTTACACAGATTTCAATCTGTTTTGATTGCACGAATTTTAAAACAACTAAAATTCGTGTAATTCAATTTTAAAAATTATACCAAACGAATTTTTAAAATAGTCCAAAGAGATTTGGTGTAATGCCGATATAGTATGAAAATAGTCCAATTTTTATTGGACTATATTGAAT
>JAYVIK010000115.1:0-14602 GCA_043770265.1 Flavobacterium sp.
AAAAAAATTTTTAAAGCCCCGATTTAATGCTTCGCACTCCAAGTTCATATGATATTTAACTTTTCCTTTTACAGGTAATATGAAACTATAATTATCTATTCTTTCAGGAACATCTTTGTATGTTAGAACAAAATCTTTACTGTCTGATAATATAGCTTTTGACCTTAAAAGTTTTTTTAGTTCAAACTGATTAAAGAAATAAAATAGATATTGGTTATCATAAATATTTTTTGTGAAAAATTGCAAATCGATTCTATTAATATTTAAAATTTCTGTAGTTTCAATTAGTTTATTAAAGGAAAAATTTGTTAAATAAGCCATATTTTTCAGGTTTTCAGATTGTATTACTGCCAACTTGTATATACTCGCTACTCGGTAGCGCTTTTTTCATTATTCAAATATATAAATAATTCTCTACAAATCATCAATAGACTTTTAATTTGTTGAACACTTTTTGCTTCTAAAAATAAAAAATTCTATAAATCAAAATCCTTCGAAAACGCCCAATCCAAATAAAGCAAAATCATATTTCACAGGATCGTTCGGGTCGAGTTCTCGGAGTTTTAAATCTAATTCTGCCAAGGCCTTTCCGTCGTTTTGTTTCCTTGTTAGCAAACTTAATTTTCGAGCTACATTGCCAGAATGCACATCAAGCGGACAGGATAGGAGTGAAGGCGAAATGCTTTTCCAAATGCCCAAATCAACACCTTTGTTGTCCTGGCGACACATCCACCTCAAATACATATTAATTCTTTTCGCCGCGGAACCATTCATCGGATCCGAAATGTGTTTCTGAGTTCGGTTTTGGTGTTCGATTTCGAAGAATATTTTCTTAAATTCAGAAATGCTTTTTTGCATTGAATTCGGTTCTTGGTGTTGGGCAAAAACAGCTTCAAGTCCATTGTGATTTTTGTAAATATGCTGCAAACCTTTTATAAAACTCGAAAAATCCTGTCCGTTGAAGGTTCTATGGACAAAAGATTCCATTCGTTCCAAATCATTTTGGGTATGCGACATCACAAAATCATAAGGCGAATTTCCCATCAAGTCCATCATCTTGTGGGCGTTTTTGATAATCATTTTGCGGTTGCCCCAAGCGATAGTCGCACTCAAAAAACCAGCAATTTCAATGTCTTCTTTTTGGGAAAATAAATGCGGAATTTGAACAGGATCACTGTCGATAAAATCTAGCGTGTTGTATTGAATTACCTTTTGGTCTAAGAACGATTTGAGTTCGGATTTATTCATTTTCGATTGTGTTTTTGGAATACAATCCATCACCTAATTTGGATTAATTTAAGAGCTGTAAATTCAATTAATTTCTTTTCCAGTATTTTATTATACAATATAAAGCACGAAAACCGTCTTTCCATCCTATTTTTTTTCCCTCGGCATAAGTTCTACCATAATAGGATATACCGACTTCGTATATTCTAATTGCAGGAATTTTTGAAATTTTCGCTGTTATTTCAGGTTCAAATCCAAATCTCTTTTCTTTAAGGTTTATTTTCTGAATAATTTCTGTTTTAAATAATTTATAGCAAGTTTCCATATCAGATAAATTTAAATTGGTAAACATGTTAGAAACCATTGTTAAAAATTTATTACCTACAGAATGCCAAAAAAATAAAACACGATGGGGATTGCCACCTATAAAACGAGACCCATATACCACATCTGCAAACCCGTCAACTATAGGTTTTAACAAAATGTTATATTCATTTGGATCATACTCTAAGTCAGCATCCTGAATTATTAAAAACGCTCCTGTCGCTTTTTGGATGCCTATTTTGATTGACGAACCTTTACCAAGATTATGAATGTTTTTTATGTATATTATGTTTAATTCTGTATTTTCTGATTTGAAAGAGAGTATTTTGTCCTCAGAATTATCTGTTGAACAATCATTTACAATAATTATTTCCTTTTTAATATTATTAATTAATTCAACATCATTTATCTTTTCCAGAATATTAAAAATTGTTTGGGATTCATTAAATACGGGTATTATTATAGTAAGCTTATTCATTTACTTCAATTTTGGAGATGTTTTTAGAATAAAATCCGTCACCTAAATAGGATGTTCTAAGTTGCGGTATGAAATGATATTTCTTTTTTAAATTGTTTAATAGAACTTTGTTTGCACAAGGTAATTTACCATTAGCTGTACCATAAACGAAAAAATTATCTTTAGGTGAATAGTAGTCTAAATTACCTTCATTTATTTTTTCAAATTCTATTTCGGAGTATATTGAATTTTTTTCTGGAAGAAAAATTTGGGAAAGACTAATTTTTTCAAATTCTTGATTGTGTTTGTTTTTTGTTAACGATTTCAAATTGATGAAATAAATTGAAATAACAGGAAGTATCACTGAAATAAACAGCGTTGCTTTTACGATTTGATAATTAATTTTTAACTTATTTAAAATATCAGAGAACACCAAAACGGTTAAAAAAATAAATTCTACTAAAAAGAAGCGAAACTGGGGCGATGATAAAAAAACTACAACAAAATGTATAAGAAGTAATAAATACAATATTTTATATTCAAAAAAGCATCTTATTTTTTTTGTAAAAAGAGCTAGAAAAAACAATAAAATGATACCAACATTAAAAATACGATTAATACCATCGAACTGTATCCACATAGAGAATTTTTCTAAAACGGATAAATTTTTCAATCTTGAAACAGATAAAAATTCATGATTCTTTATGGAGTAATTAAAGACATTTACTAATTTTTCAGGTACTATCCAGTCGCAAGAAGAATAAATATAAACCACAGAAAATAATGGGTAGCCTGTTAAAATCGTGTTTTTAGCTATCCACAATATTGAAAAAATAGCTATGGTAACAAGAAGAAATATCCTTATTTTTTTTTCTTGATAATAGTGGTAAAGTAATAATAAACTTAGTGGTGCAATGGTGATTTTTATAAAAACTAAATACACGAATAATACTATAATTATTTTCTGATTATCAATTGTTTTAGTGGTTTTTAAAAATAAATAAAATAGTATTTGAGCAATTATAAACAGTGGTAAATCAGGCGAAGGGGAATTTATGAATTGATATGTTAGCACATTAAATATAAGTACAAACCCAATCCAATGAAATTGTTGATGCTGTTTCCAGTTTTTATCAAATTCGGAAATAAAATAGCAGGAACAAATAACAAATAAAAAACCATTTATGTCATTTATTCTATCTGTTACAAAGCTAAAGTTAAATCCTGATTGTAAAATATGCCAAGCAGATGTTGATCCAAAAGCAATATTCAAATTAGCTATTCCTTTTACAAAACCATATTCATTTAGCCACTTTATAGTTTGTATATAATAACTCTCGTTATCCAAAATAAAGGGGGATTGGGCAGATTTTAGTAATGCTGAAACAAGAATTAGTATTAAAATTATTTTTAAGTAATCTGAAAGTGCTTTAAAATCACTTGAAAAAAGATCAATTTTAATACCTATTTCTTTTCTATATTTAATAGTTAATATGGTTAGTAGAAATAAATTGCCAATAAATACGGCTAAGCCAATAGCTGTAAAAAAAGCACAAATGGTCAACAAAACAGTTTGAATAACCATCCCAAACAGAATTGTTAATGTTGTTTTATTAGATTTTAAGCCTAATAAGTTTTCTATGGTGATACCATAGACAAGAAAAAAACAGAAAAGTATTATCCAACTAAAAGCAATTAAAATCATAACTATTATTTAGAAATCAATCCATCCACCATCACCAATTTTCTATCCGCCATATTGGCTAGTTCCTCGTTGTGGGTTACAATCACGAAAGTTTGTCCAAACTCGTCTCGCAATTTGAAAAATAATTGGTGTAAATTTTCGGCTGAATGCGTGTCCAAATTTCCCGAAGGTTCATCTGCAAAAATGACCGCAGGCTTGTTAATTAAAGCTCTGGCAACGGCTACTCGTTGCTGTTCTCCACCCGAAAGTTCGTTGGGTTTGTGATTGATTCGGTGCGAAAGACCTAGATATTCGAGTAATTTTTTGGCCTCAGTTTCGGTTTCGTTTCTAGATTTATTGGCGATATAAGCAGGAATACAAACATTTTCTAAAGCAGTAAATTCCGGTAATAATTGATGGAATTGAAAGATAAAACCCAAGTTCAAATTCCTGAATTTAGATAAGGTTTTGTCATTCATCGTCAGAATATCTTGGTCGTTGATGCGCAATTCTATTCCGTTTTCTGCGTTGACTCTCCCCTCGGAGTTAGGGGGGCTGGGTTTATCTAATGTTCCAAGAATTTGCAAAAGCGTTGTTTTTCCGGCACCCGAAGCACCTACGATAGAAACGATTTCGCCTTTTTTTATGTGCAAGTCAACTCCTTTGAGCACTTGAAGTTGGTCGTAATATTTATAAATATTTTTTGCTTGTATCATTATTTGGAACAGTTTTTACAAAGAAACAAAGATTTTGGTTATCAATGAAGAAGTAATTACGTATTTTATTTTTCTCCCAACTCCCAACTCCCAACTTCCAACTTCAATTCGTATCTTTGTTTTGAAAATTCATTATAATGAAAGAAAAAAATCTTGAAGAAATTCAAAAAGAGAAAATGGGTAATAAAAACCGGAATCTTTTTTTGGGAATTGCATTCGATGTTGTAGGAATGTTGTCTTTTACTATTCCTTATTTAGGAGAATTCTCGGATGTCATTTGGGCTCCAATGGCTGGATTTCTTATGACTTGGATGTACAAAGGTACTGTTGGTAAAGTGGGTGGAATTTTTACTTTTTTGGAAGAAATTATTCCGTTTACCGATTTTATTCCTTCCTTTACGATGACTTGGATTTACAATTATTGGATTAAAAAAGAAAAATAATTCACTTTCTTTCTTCTTTGAAAAAAAATCCTAATCCCATACTTTTTAGCATTTTCTTTTCGAATGTCCAGAAAAACGTAAATTGTCCAAAAATAAATCCTATCAACACCAAAAGAACTTGGTATATTGGGAAAATTAAAAGCAATCGAACAGGTGTAAACCATAAACCTAAATCTTCTTTTGAAATTCCCAACCAAATACAAAAAGGTTTCGACAACCAAGCCGATGCCGTTCCTGTAATTGCAAAAACAATAAATATGATGGTAAGTTGAAAACTCGAACTAATTCCCCAACGTTTTTTTAATTTCTCCATCTTAATTTAATATGTCAATACAAATATACTGATATTATCTTGGTGGTACATACCCATAAAGTCTCTGATTATAGGTATTTTGAAAATAAATCATATAGTTGTATATCAGATAATTTACTTCGTATCCGTAGTTTATATTTCGGTCGTAATCAATAGACATTTCATATAAATTTGGATTGTACCGCTGCGGTTGCAAAACACGATTATTCCATTCTGTTACATAGAATATATTTTTATTTTCCAAGAAAGATTGCGAATGATAACCACGAGGAAAAGATCTACTAGCTAACCAAGTACTAAAACCTGCGTCAATAATTATTACTTCATATTGAAGAGAATCATTTGCGATTCTGATGGTGTCATTTGTAATTTTTACATCATTTTTTATGGTGTCATTTTTCACAGTTAAATTTCTTTCAGGAATAGTCACAACCGACTTTTTACTAGTGCAACTAAGCAGTAGAAAGAGAGTTAAAGTTATTGTGTAGAAATAATTTTTCATATTAGAATCTGAATGCTAAAATTACAAAAACAAATGTTTGTTTAGTTGTTTTTTAACAAAAAAAAAGGCTGCCTTTTCGGGACAGCCTTATATCGATATGCTAAAATATTTAGCTCAATAAACTTATAATTTGTGAAGCTAATTCGGTTCCAATTCTATCTTGAGCTTCTCCAGTTGCTGCTCCAATGTGTGGAGTCAAAGAAATTTTTGGGTGCATCAAAATGGTCATTTCTGGTTTTGGTTCGCTTTCGAAAACGTCTAAACCTGCAAAAGAAACTTTTCCAGAATCCAATGCTTTTATCAAAGCTACTTCATTAATAACGCCACCACGAGCACAGTTTACGATTCCAACTCCATCTTTCATGATGGCAAATTCAGCTTCGTCAACGATGTATCCATCTTGAGCAGGAACGTGCAATGTGATAAAATCTGCTTCTTTGAATAAAGATTCCAATGACTGAGAAACGATTGTTGTTGTAATAGATTGTCCATCGAAAAATTCCACTTTTACATCTACTTGTGGTATAAAACTATCGGCTGCAATCACTTTCATACCAAGACCTAAAGCCATTTTAGCAGTAGCTTGACCAATACGACCAATTCCAACAATCCCAAGTGTTTTTCCTCTTAATTCAGTTCCGTTGGCATACGCTTTTTTCAAACCTTCAAAGTTAGAATCGCCTTCAAGAGGCATATTTCTGTTGGAATCGTGCAAGAAACGAACTCCCGAAAATAAGTGTGCAAAAACCAATTCAGCCACCGATTCTGATGAAGAAGCTGGTGTGTTTATTACGTGAATTCCTTTGCTTTTAGCATAATCCACATCAATATTATCCATACCAACACCGCCACGGCCAATAATTTTTAAATCTGGACAGGCATCAATAATGTCTTTGCGAACTTTGGTTGCACTTCTTACCAAAACTACGCTTACGTTGTTTTCGTTCACGAAATTAGCTACTTGTTCTTGTGCTACTTTTGTAGTTATAACTTCAAACCCACCTTTTTCTAAAGCTAGAATTCCACTTTTTGAAATTCCGTCATTGGCTAATACTTTCATTCTTTTTTTTGTTTAAAAGTTTAAGGTTTAAAGTTGTTTAAACCAAAATAAATATATTTGTTTTATAATCAATTTGTTTTAAATATATTCCCAAATTGATTGTGCCTTTTAGCACAGGGGAGGAATCAGTCTCATCCTCATAATTAATTTATTATATTTTTATACCGCAATCTGGAACCTTAAATCTGCAACCTGAATACTAAATTTTATTTTCTAAATCCTTCATTACATCTACCAAGACTTGCACACTTTCTAGCGGCATAGCATTGTACATTGATGCTCTGTAACCTCCCACAGAACGGTGACCTGGCAACCCAACTATTCCAGCTTCTTTCAACATTGCATTGAATGTATCGGTGTGCAAAGGAGTATCTAATAAGAAAGTCGCGTTCATTGTAGAACGGTCTTCAACAACAGCAGTCCCTACAAATAAAGGGTTTCTGTCGATTTCAGTGTAAAGTAAATCTGCTTTTGCATTGTTCATTTTTTCGATTGCAGGAATTCCTCCAAGATTTTTCAACCATTGCAAAGTCAATAATGAAGCATAAACAGGGAAAACAGGTGGAGTATTATACATACTTTCTGCTTTGATATGTTTTTCATAATCCAACATACTTGGAATATGACGACCATTTTTGCCAAGAATTTCTTCTTTGACAACTACTAAAGCTGCTCCAGCAGGTCCCATATTTTTTTGAGCTCCAGCGTAAATAATTCCAAACTTAGAAAAATCAATATTTCTGGAGAAAATATCGGAACTCATATCGCAAACCATTGGTATATCCAAATCTGGAAATTCCTTCATTTGTGTTCCAAAAATGGTATTGTTGCTAGTGCAGTGAAAATAATCTGCATCGGCAGGAATGATATATCCTTTAGGAACGTGGTTGTAATGTTCGTTTTTCGAAGAACCAACGATAACGGTTTCTCCAAAAAATTTGGCTTCTTTTATAGCGGCACTTGCCCAAGTTCCTGAATCAAGATAGGCAGCTTTTCCGTTTTCTTTCATCAAGTTGTAGGGAGCCATCAAAAATTCCATGCTTGCTCCGCCAGCAAGAAAAAGTGCCTGATACCCTTTGCCTTCTAATCCTAAAAGTTCTAAAGCCAATGCACGAGCTTCTTCCATAACGGCAACGAAATCTTTGCTTCGGTGCGAAATTTCTAAAATGGATAAATCCGAATTGTTGAAATTTAATATGGCTTGTGCTGATTTTTCAAAAACTTCTTGTGGTAAAATACTAGGTCCTGCGCTGTAGTTGTGTTTTTTCATGGTGTAATTGGTGTCGAAAAAATTAAGTTGCAAATTTCGTAAATCAGAGTGGAATATGCACTAAACAAGCGTTAAATAATTCGAAATAATTCGCTTATTTTTTTCTATTTTGTTAACAAAAACGAGACTGTATCAACATTATCCGCATAATCCCATAAATTTGGCTTTTGAGTACTGCCAAAATCAATACTATTTTCTACGAGATTATTGCTTACGATACATTGAATTTGTTCGTTTTCAGATTCAAGCCGAATTTGCAAATCTTCGATAGTATCATAGTATTCGTAAAACACACTCGAAATCGGTGACGCGTAACTATTATCTTCTTTAATGGTTAAAAACCCATTGTCCAATAACTTGAAATTGCTCATCAAGAAAACCGCTTTGTTGTAGTCATAATTATTGGCGTATTTCTCGTAATGAATGATGTCCTGGTATTCGAAAATAGCTTCAAAAAAAGCATTGAAGGAATAGCCTACTGGTACAAAAAGCTTCGAAACATTGCGACATCCTAAACCAAAATACCTGAAAATATCTTCGCCCAAAGCAATTAATTGTTCTTTAGTTTCTTCTCCGTTTAAAACAGCAACCGAATTTCTGTTTTTTCGAATAATACTTGGTTTGTCTTTAAAATAATATTCGAAATAACGAGCAGTATTATTGCTTCCTGTGGCGATTACGGCATCAAAATTTTCTAATTTTCCTTCAACAAAAGTGATTTTATTTTCAAATTCAGGTTCGATAGCAATTAAATATTGGGCTAAAAAAGGCAATAAAAATTGGTCGTTCGACGAGGTTTTTATCAAAACATTATTTCCTGAAATTAAAACCGATAAAAAATCATGAAAACCAACTAATGGAATGTTTCCAGCTAAAATGAGTCCAACATTTTTAGATTTTCCTTCGTTGAAATGATAAGCAGAAAGCCATTTGTCTAGATTTTCTTCTGTCAAAGCCGTTGACCAAGATTGAATGGAAAAATAAACATTGTCAGGAGTGTACCAGCCGTTGTGGGATTGCGATAATTGTATTAAATTTTCAAAGTCTTCAAAAAATAAATCGTTGTTCAATACAGCGGGATTTATTGTATTTTCTGCTTCGGAAAACTGTCCTAAAAATTTTCCTAATTCAATAAAACCTCTTTTTTTATCGTTTTGTGACATAAGTAATTTGTATATGAAAAGTTTTGATTGTAATTTTGTGCAAAAATATGCTTTAATTAGTTAAAAGTCAAAAGTGAAAACACTTAGTGAACAACTTCCGACTTCTAACTACTAACTTCAAACTAAAAAAATGGCAATTATTATAACAGATGAATGCATCAATTGTGGTGCATGTGAACCAGAATGTCCAAATACTGCAATATATGAGGGAGCAGATGATTGGAGATACAAAGACGGGACTAAAATCAAGGGGAAAGTAGTTTTACCTTCTGGAGAAGAAGTTGACGCAGATGCAGCTCAAACGCCAATTTCGGATGATATTTATTATATCGTTCCTGGAAAATGTACGGAATGTAAAGGCTTTCATGACGAACCACAATGTGCGGCTGTTTGCCCCGTTGATTGTTGTATTCCAGATGATAATCACGTAGAAAGTGAAGAAACTTTGCTAGGAAGACAAGCTTTTTTACATGACGAATAACAATTTTTTTTACAAAAAATTTTTTGAAATCCTGAATTGACTTTCAGGATTTTTTTTGCAAAAAGGTTATCAGAGCCATATTTATAACCGCTTTTTAATGCTGAAATATTTATTAAATGGTATATTTGCACACTTTTAAATAAATACAACATAATGAAAGCAGGAATTGTAGGATTACCAAATGTTGGAAAATCAACATTGTTCAATTGTTTATCCAATGCCAAAGCGCAAAGTGCCAACTTTCCGTTCTGTACTATCGAACCTAATATAGGAGTAGTAAATGTACCAGATCCAAGGATTGAAAAATTAGAAGAATTAGTAAAACCAGAACGAGTTCAAATGGCAACTGTTGATATTGTAGATATCGCAGGTTTGGTAAAAGGCGCCAGTAAAGGTGAGGGTTTAGGGAATCAATTTCTTGGAAATATCAGAGAATGTAATGCGATTATCCACGTTTTGCGTTGTTTTGACAATGATAATATTGTACACGTTGACGGAAATGTGAACCCTATTCGTGACAAAGAAACCATAGATATCGAATTGCAGTTAAAAGATTTAGAGAATGTAGAAAAACGTCTCGAAAAGGTAAATCGGGCTGCTAAAACAGGTAATAAAGAAGCACAAACCGAAAAGGCACTTTTGGATAGAATTAGAGAAACTTTGCTTCAAGCGAAATCTGCAAGAACCATAAAACCTCAAAACAATGACGAAGAAGTGTTGATGGAAGGTTTCCAATTAATCACTGCAAAACCTGTTTTGTACGTGTGTAATGTGGATGAAAATTCGGCTGTAAGCGGAAACGCTTATGTGGATCAAGTTCGCGAATTGGTAAAAGACGAAGACTCGGAAGTTATTATCCTTTCGGTAGGAGCAGAGGCCGATATCACCGAATTAGAAAGCTACGAAGAACGTCAAGTTTTCCTAGAAGATATGGGATTGACTGAACCTGGAGCATCGGTTTTGATTCGTGCAGCTTATAAATTATTGAAACAACAAACCTATTTTACCGCTGGTGTCAAAGAAGTTCGAGCTTGGACGATTAATATTGGAGCTACAGCGCCACAAGCTGCAGGAGTGATCCACACCGATTTCGAAAAAGGATTCATCCGCGCCGAGGTAATTGGGTATGAAGATTATGTGCAATACGGATCGGAAGCCAAATGTAAAGAAGCGGGAAAATTCAAAGTCGAAGGAAAAGAATATATTGTAAAAGATGGTGATGTAATGCACTTTAGATTCAATGTGTAAATAATCAGAATCATTTAGAATTACCTAAAAACCTATAAAATTTATTTTAATAGGTTTTTTTTTGTTTTTATAAATTCATTTTAGTTTCTTTATAAAATATTAATTTACAAGCATATGAAACTGCAGCAAGTTAAATTGAATAAAGATAATGAGGAAAAAGTAATTTTTTCAACCGAACATTTCAATTCTCAAAAAGCGAGTTTGCTACTTGCTTTTGGTGAAAGAACGTTTTTAGAGAAAACGCTTCCTTTTCAAAAATTAAAAACCCTTTACCCTAATGCTCAAATAGTAATTTGCTCCACTTCGGGACAAATTTCCAATACTCAATTAGTAGAAAATGAAGTAGTGGCAACAGCTATTGAATTCGAAAAAACAAAAATAAAAGTTTCGGAAATTGACATAGTATTAAATTCCGATATTCAGGCTCTAGGAAAAACGATAAAAGAAACCCTTTTGTCGGCGGATTTGAAATCTATTTTGATAATTTCAGAAGGTAGTTTTGTCAATGGGACAGAACTGATTAACGAATTGATTATACAAACTAAGGAATCAATTCCAATATTTGGTGGATTAGCGGGTGATGAATATAATTTCGAGAAGACAATTGTGGGATTAAATCAAGATGCCTCTGCAGGAAAAATTGTAGCTATAGGATTTTATGGAGAAGCAATACATTTTGGTTTTGGTTCCGATGGTGGTTGGAGCGATTTCGGTCCAGAACGTGAAGTTACCCATTCCGAAAAAAATGTACTTTATAAAATTGGAGATCGGTTTGCTTTGGATTTATACAAAGAATATCTTGGAAAATATGCTGACGAATTACCTGGATCTTCCCTTTATTTTCCGCTATCGATGAAAGAAAATAATAACGCGGAACCTATAGTTAGAACCATCTTGTCCATAGATGAAGAAAATAAATCGATGACTTTTGCCGGTAATATCCCGGAAGGTTCTTCCGTTAGATTGATGAAAGGTAATTTTGATAAGCTAATAGATGCTTCTTATAATGCAGCGGAACGTATTTATTCAAAACAGAAATACGAACCTGAATTAGCTTTATTGGTAAGTTGTGTAGGTAGGAAAATAGTATTAGGAAATCGAATAGAGGAAGAAATTGAAGTCGTTAGAGAAGTTTTTGGAGAAAAAACACTTATTTGTGGGTTTTATTCTTACGGTGAAATTTCTCCAACTCTGAAAAAAGTTGCTTGCGAATTGCATAATCAAACTATGACTATTACCACAATTTCTGAATCATAATTATAATGAATAAGGAAAATTTACATAGACAACTAAAACGGCAGATGAACAAATTCCTGTCGGATGACCTCGTTACAGATAATGAGGCCATTAGTAAGTTTATAGAAGCAGTAAACTTATCCTACATGAATTATGAGCGTGATACTGAATTATTTGAACAGTCCTTTCGTTTGAATGATATTGAATACTTTCAAATAAATTTAAAATTAAAAGCGCAATTAAAAGAAAAAGAAGATATACAAAATAAGCTAATTTATGCGATTAAGCAATTAAATAATGATGAAGTTAAGTTATTTAAGGAGGATAACTTAAATGATTTATTAAATATTTTGAACCAAGAAATTGATGTCAAAAAAGAGTTTGAGAATGAATTATTTGTTGCCAAATTATATGCAGAAAAGGCAAATGCTGCCAAGTCGGATTTTCTTTCTATTATGAGTCACGAGCTTCGAACACCTTTGAATGCTATTATTGGTTTGACTTATATTATGGAAAAAGAAAATACTTTTGCTAGTTTTCAGGAAAACCTTGGAGTTTTAAAATATTCAGCTCAAAATTTATTCTCTTTGATAAATGATATTTTGGATTTTAGCAAAATAGAAGCTGGTAAAATTGAAATTGAAAAACTTCCGTTTGATTTTAAGGAATTAGTATTGGATATCGCAAAATCTTTTGAAACTAAGGCGTCAGAAAATTCAAATAAAATTGAAACTATAATAGATAAAGATTTTACTGCAAATGTAATAAGTGATCCGCTAAGAATTGGACAAATTATTACTAACTTAGTTTCAAATGCCCTTAAGTTTACCAATAATGGTTTGGTTCAAATTAAAATTGATCAATTAGAAAAAATAGGCAATGACTCAGTATTTAAAATTCAAGTTATTGATGATGGTATCGGTATAGAAAGTGCTAAATTTGACCAAATTTTTCATCAATTTGAACAAGCAGAAAAAAGCACCACAAGACAATATGGTGGCACAGGTTTGGGATTAGTGATTTCAAAAAAGCTACTCCAATTACTAGATTCTGATATTGTTTTGCAGAGTGAAATTGGCAAGGGATCCAACTTTAGTTTTGTTTTAAAAGTTCCTTATTTTACCGATAGTTCAGATTTAAAAAATGACCATTTATACCACGATTATAAAGAAGAAAATCTCGAAGGAATGCGAGTACTTCTCGTAGAAGACAATCTAATTAACGTCAAAGTTGCAGAGAAAATATTGTCACATTGGAATGTTTCGTTGGATATTGCATTAAACGGATTAATTGCTACTCAGAAATACAAAAAAGGGAAGTATGATGTTGTTTTGATGGATTTAGCTATGCCAATAATGGATGGATACGAGGCTTCATCCATTATACGAAAAAAGGATTCTTCAATAGCGATCATTGCATTAACTGCATCTGCATCTTATGGCTATCTGGAAAAAGCGATGCTTATAGGTATCGATGAATATATTATAAAGCCCTTTAATCCTAAGGAATTAAATCTCAAATTGAGAAAGTATTACAAGAAGTAATAATAAGTCTATAACACAATTTTAGTTTCATTTTAAAGTTTGTTTATAGGCTCAAATCTCTTTTTATATTTTTACATTAAACTCTGAACAGATGAAAATATATGTATTAGTGTTGGTAATGCTGGCTTTTCTTTCTTGTAAAAAAGCAGAATGTGAGCCTGATGGACTCAAATTTTATTTTGAGAAACCTCAACCCATAAATGATTCTGAATTGTCAAAAACCCCCACTAAATTTAGGGGATTATATATGAATCAAGATTCGGTTTATATCAATATTCAGGAAGATATAATTCTTAAAGAAAGTTTTTTTAAGTTCAAGTTTCATAAAAAAGATATGGACTCGTTGAAAAATGAAATTGTCTTTTCAAATGGTAAGTACATATTCAAAGATGCTAATAAAACATTTGAATATAGACAACTCAGAGATTCAATCGAGTTTTCAGAAAAACAGATTGACACTTTTTTTATCTTTTCTGATAGAAACAAAGCCAAACGATTCGATGGAAAATTAATTCTTAACTATAAGGATTCTATTTATTGGACTGTCAAATCAATTAGTGTTGAAAAAAATAGTCTCAAAATCAAGTATGTTTATTCAGAAGAAGATTTAAAAAGGATAGATTCACTAACAAAAGTAAAATCGACAATGATTGATTCTTCTTCGTTTATTTTTAAGCCTTCCAGAAATGAATTCAAACGAATTTTAAATTTGAAAAAACTTGGTGGGGAATTTGAATATAAGAAAGTGCAAAATAATTAATCTATCTAAAACAAAATAATATGAAAATAATAGCCTTTGCCGGAAGTAACAGTCAAGATTCCATCAATAAAAAATTAGCCATTTATGCGGCCAGTCTTTTCGAAAAATCCGAGGTTGAGGTATTGGATTTAAACGATTTCGAAATGCCATTATTTAGCGTGGATGTCGAAAAGG